>NZ_JBEZLA010000055.1:0-54958 GCF_040651925.1 Streptomyces sp. NPDC048349
CCCCCGTACTGGACGTACTTGGGCTTTCGGCCGGTGCGGCGAGAGTGCGTGCCGGGCACCGCGACGCCGCGGACCTCCGTCAGACACCCCCTAGAGGCCCTCCGGGGCTCAGAAGCCCTCCGGGGCGGCCCGGACCTCGGCCAGGCGGGCTTCCTCGGCCGCGGCCGCCGTGAGGACGCTGTCGAGCAGGCCCGGGAAGAGCTCCTCCAGTTCCTCGCGGCGCAGGGCGTTCAGCTTGGTGGTGCCGCGGTAGGTCTGACGGACGACACCGCTCTCCCGCAGGACGCGGAAGTGGTGGGTGGTCGTGGACTTGGTGACCGGCAGCTCGAAGGAGGAGCAGGCCAGGGCCGAGGCCGAGCCGTCGAGATCCCGGACGATGGAGAGCCTGACCGGGTCGGAGAGGGCGTGCAGAACGCCCTCCAGGCGGATGCCGGCCGCCTCGGGGTGGGCGAGGGCGCGGGCCGCGTCACGTTCCGTCATGTCCCTGCTCCGCTCGCTCGCCGTGGTCGGGCCCCCATCGTACGAGAGTCATCGTATGAGCAGGGCCGGATGCGGGCCCGCCGTCACCAGGACCGGTGGTACGGGGCGGGCGTACGGATCTCACCGCCCAGTTCGGCGGCCGCGCGGCGGGCCCAGTACGGGTCGCGCAGCAGCTCCCGGCCCAGCAGGACCGCGTCGGCTTCGCCGTTGGCCAGGATCTTCTCGGCCTGCTCCGGTTCGGTGATCAGGCCCACGGCGGCCGCGGGCAGGCTCGTCTCGGCCTTCACCCGGGCCGCGAAGGGGACCTGGTAGCCGGGGCCGACGGGGATCGTCACCCCGGGGGCGAGGCCGCCGGTGGAGACGTCGAGGAGGTCCACCCCGTGCTGCTCGAGCAGTCCGGCCAGCCGGACCGTCTCGTCGGCGGTCCAGCCGGCGTCCTCCAGCCAGTCGGTGGCGGAGATCCGGAAGAACAGCGGGAGCTCCTCGGGCCACACGGCCCGTACGGCGTCGACGACTTCGAGGGCGAAGCGGGTGCGGTTCTCGAAGGAGCCGCCGTACGCGTCGGTGCGCCCGTTGCTGTGCGGGGAGAGGAACTCGCCGATCAGGTAGCCGTGGGCGCCGTGGATCTCCACGACCTCGTAGCCCGCCGCGAGGGCGCGCTCGGCCGCGGCCGCGAACTGCCCGACGATCTCGTGGATCTCATCGATGGTCAGCTCGTGGGGGACCGGGTGGTCTTCGGAGAACGGCACGGCGCTCGGCGCGACCGGCTGCCAGCCGTGCGCCTCGGCTCCGACGGGTCCGCCGCCCTTCCAGGTGCGGTCGGTGGAGGCCTTGCGTCCGGCGTGGGCGATCTGGATGCCGGGGACCGTGCCCTGCGCCTTGAGGAAGGAGGTGATCCGACGCAGTGCCTCGACCTGGGTGTCGTTCCAGATGCCGAGGTCGTAGGGGGAGATGCGCCCCTCCGGGGAGACGGCGGTGGCCTCCTGGATGATCAGGCCGGTGCCGCCGACGGCGCGGGCGGCGTAGTGGGCGAAGTGCCACTCGTGTGCCACGCCCGCGTTCGGACCGGAGGCGTCGGCGCTGTACTGGCACATCGCGGCCATCCACACGCGGTTCGGGATCGTGACCGAGCGGAGGGTGTAGGGCGCGAACAGGGCTGCGAAGGCAGCGGGGGCAGCACTCATCAGGGCTCTCCAGACGTCACCGGGCGCACCGGGGATCGGCGGCTAAGTACGAGAGTCACCGTACTACGAAATCTCTCGTACTACGAGACCTCTCGTACAAGAGCGTCGAGCTCCGCCCGCAGCGCCTGCGCGAGGGCGGGCAGGTCGGGGACGGCCGCGGCGTCGGCGACGAGGCCGTAGTGGGCGGTTCCCTTGTAAGTGGAGACCGCCACGGCCAGGGACTGCCCGTGGGCCAGCGGGGCGAGCGGGTAGACCTCGCGGACCCGGCTCCCGCCGAGGGAGAAGGTCAGGCCGGGCAGCGGGACGCTGGTGATCAGGATGTCGAAGAGCAGCCGGGCCGCCTGGGCGACGATCGGGCCGCCGAGCCGGTGGCCCAGCGGGTGGACGTGGTCGGCGAGCAGGGCGACGGCCCCCGCGCCGCGGGCAGGCCCGGCGTCCTTGTTCCGGTCCATCGCCGCCCGTACCCGGTCCAGGCGCAGCAGCGGGTCCCGCTCGGCGAGCGGGAGCCGCAGCAGGTACCCGGACAGCCGGTTGGCCCCGCCGCCCCCGGGCCGGCCGCGGCGGGAGACGGGGATCAGGGCGCGCGGCCCCGGCCCGCTGGGCGCGGGGTCGCCCCGGCCCTCCAGCCAGCGCCGCAGCGCTCCGGCGACCACGGAGATCAGCACGTCGTTGACGGTTCCCCCGGCGGCCTTGCGGACGAGGTTGACCTCGTCCAGGTCGAGCGCGAGCCCCGCGACCGTACGGGCTCCCGCGCCGGAGGCTCCGGCGGTGAGCGCCCCGGGGACCCCGAGCGGCAGCCCGGCGCGGGCGACGGCTGCGCCGATCTCCAGGGCCTGGCCGACCCCCTGCACGCGGGCCGCCAGGACGCCGGGCAGCCGGCGCAGGGCGGCGCCGGCCCGCTGCCCGGGAAGGGCCGGCTGCTCGGGGAGGGGGCGGGGCGCGGGGCCGGGCGGCGCGGATGGCCGCAGGGCAGGGTCCTCGTCGAACAGCGCCGCGGCCAGGGCGAGCGCCCCCAGGCCGTCGGCGAGGGCGTGGTGGAACTTGAACAGGACGGCGAAGGAGTCCGGGTCCGGCCCGGCCAGCACGTGCGCCTCCCAGGGCGGCAGGTCCCGGTCCAGGGGCCGTGCCATCAGCGGGCCCGCAGCGGTGTGCGGGAGGGGGTCGTCCGTCGGGACGAGGAAGACGTGCCGTGCGGGGTCGAAGCCCGGGTCGGGGGACCAGGCGGCGGCGCCGACCGGCAGCAGGACGTCCCGGATCCGGCGGCGCAGGCCCGGGACGGCGGCGCAGCGGGCGGCGAGCAGTTCGGCGGCGTGCGCGGCGGCGTGCCCGGCGGCGCCGGATCCGCGGCGGCCGCCGGCCGTGAAGACGGCGAGGGCGCCCAGGTGCATGGGGTGGGCGGCGGATTCGATCCGCCAGAAGGCAAGGTCGAGCGGAGACAAGTGCTCGGTGGCCACGTACGTCCTCTCGCGTGCGACTGCGGTGGCCTGAAGTCAACCCATTCCGAACACCCGCATGCAAGCAACCACCATTTCACGGTCGTAAACGAGTGGTAAATGATCAGTATGAATCAGTGATTCCGAGCACCGCGCCGCCCGCCGGGCCGCTGTCGGTGGGCGGGTGCAGACTGGCCGGAAAGCACTGGAGCATGGACGACGAAGTCCGGAGGTGCGGCCATGGCCGACGTACTGCTGCTCGTGGGTACCCGCAAGGGGCTCTTCATCGGACGCCGCCGGGGCGGAGGCCCCTGGGAGTTCGACGGTCCCCGGTTCAACGCCCAGGCCGTGTACGCCCTCGCCATCGACCGGCGCGATCCGCAGCCCCGGCTGCTGGCCGGCGCGGACAGCACGCACTGGGGGCCGTCCGTCTTCAGCTCCGACGACCTCGGGGCGACGTGGCGGGAGCCGGCCGGGGCGCCGGTGAGGTTCCCCAAGGACACCGGCGCCTCGCTGGAGCGGGTCTGGCAGCTCCAGCCCGCCGGGCCGGAGGCGCCGGACGTGGTCTACGCGGGCACGGAGCCGGCCGCGCTGTTCCGCTCGACGGACCGCGGCGAGTCCTTCGAGCTGGTGCGCCCGCTGTGGGAGCACCCGAGCCGGGGCAGCTGGCAGCCGGGCGGCGACGGCGAGGGGCTGCACACGGTGATCACCGATCCGCGCGACCCGGACGCGGTGACGGTGGCCGTCTCCACCGCGGGGGTGTTCCGCACGAAGGACGGCGGGGCCAGCTGGGAGCCCTCCAACGACGGGGTGTCGGCGGTCTTCCTGCCCGATCCGCACCCCGAGTTCGGCCAGTGCGTCCACAAGATCGCCCAGGACGCCGGGAACACGGACCGGCTGTACCTGCAGAACCACTGGGGCGTCTACCGCAGCGACGACGCGGGGGCCCGGTGGACCGACATCGGCGGCGGACTGCCCTCCGACTTCGGCTTCGCGGTCGCCGCCCACCCGCACCGGCCGGACACGGCCTACGTCTTCCCGATCAACGCGGACTCCGACCGGGTGCCGGCCGAGCACCGGTGCCGGGTCTTCCGCACGCGGGACGCGGGCGCCAGCTGGGAGCCGCTCTCGAAGGGCCTGCCCGCCGGGGACCACTACGGCACGGTGCTCCGCGACGCGCTGTGCACGGACGACGCCGACCCCGCCGGGATCTACTTCGGCAACCGCAACGGCGAGCTGTACGCCAGCCACGACGACGGCGAGACCTGGCAGCTGCTGGCCGAGCACCTGCCCGACGTCCTGTGCGTACGGGCGGCGACGATCGGCCAGTAGAGTGATCCACCGTGGCAGCACGACCGTTGAACGAGATCGTCGAGCCGGGCTGGGCCCGGGCTCTGGAACCGGTGGCGGGACAGATCGCCGCGATGGGCGACTTCCTGCGCGCCGAGATCGCGGCGGGCCGGACCTACGTTCCCGCCGGGGCCCACGTCCTGCGCGCCTTCCAGCAGCCCTTCGACGAGGTCAAGGTCCTCATCGTGGGCCAGGACCCGTACCCCACCCCGGGGCACGCGGTGGGCCTGTCCTTCTCGGTCGCGCCCGAGGTCCGGCCGGTGCCGCCGAGCCTCGACAACATCTTCCTGGAGCTCCACCGGGACCTCGGGACCGGCCGGCCCGCGAACGGCGACCTCACCCCGTGGACCCGGCAGGGCGTGCTGCTGCTCAACCGCTCGCTGACCACCGCGCCCCGCAGGTCCAACGCCCACCAGGGCAAGGGCTGGGAGGCCGTCACCGACCAGGCCATCCGGGCGCTCGCCGCGCGCGGCAAGCCGCTGGTGTCCATCCTGTGGGGCCGGGCGGCCCGCAACCTGCGGCCGCTGCTCGGCGAACTGCCGGTGGTGGAGTCCTCCCACCCCTCCCCCAAGTCCGCCGACTTCGGGTTCTTCGGGTCCCGCCCGTTCAGCAGGACGAACCGGATGCTGGTGGAGCAAGGATCACAGCCTGTGGACTGGCGCTTGCCGTCCGTCAGTTGACCCTGTCTGCTCTTCACCGGATAAATGCGGACAGATGCCACCGGGGACGGCCCTGCCCGAACACCCGGTTCCGATAAGCCAGTAGCATGCGGCGCCATGAGCTCCCCCACTGGGCCCGCAAATGGCCTGCCCGTACGAATGCCGCGACCCCGCCAGACCGGACGGCACCGCCGGCCCGAGCCCGCGGCGGCGCCCGAGGGCGCGCCCGCGCTGGTGCTCGCCGTGCCCGGTGTCCCTTCGGCCGCCTCGCGCGGGCTGGCGGAAGAGATCATCAGCATCGGCCGTTCCGAGCTGCCCGGCCTCGATGCCCGCGTCGGCTTCCTCGAGGGTGACGACGCCTCCGAGTTCCCGTCCCTGTCCGGCGTCCTGACCGCCGTCGCGACCGAGCGCGCCGCGCGTGCGGAGTTCGCCCGCGCCGCCGGCCACGAGGTGCCCGCGCCCACCGGCCCGGACGCCGTGGTGGTCCCGCTGCTGGCGGGCCCCGACGGCGACCTGCTGCGCCGGGTCCGCCAGGCGCTCATGGACTCCTCGGCCGCGGCCGAGCTGGCCGACGTGCTCGGCCCGCACCCGCTGCTCGCCGAGGGCCTGCACGTGCGCCTGTCCGAGGCGGGCCTGGCCCGCGCCGACCGCGCCCGGCTGTTCACCGTGACCACCGCCGCCGACGGCATCGTCCTGGCCACCACCGGCGGCGAGGAGGCCGTGCAGGCCGCCGGGATCACCGGGATGCTGCTGGCCGCCCGGCTCGCCGTGCCGGTCAAGGCGGCCGCGCTGGACCAGGAGGGCTCGGTGGCCGCCGTCGCCGAGCAGCTGCGCCGCGAGGGTTCCACGCAGCTCGCGCTCGCCCCGTACCTGATCGGCCCGGAGGCCGCCGAGGGGCTGCTGGACACCGCCTGCAAGGAAGCCGACTGCGCCGCCTCCGAGGTGCTGGGCGCCTACGGCGCGCTCGGCAAGCTCGCCGTTGCGCAGTACTCCGCGGCCCTCGGGCTCACCCAGGGCACCTCGGCGCACTGACCTGCCCCGCTCCCGGACGGACGGAAGGGCCCCCGCCGACCGGCGGGGGTGCCCCGTCACGGGGTCGACGTCGAACCAGGTGACGTCCCCCGAGTGCTCGTTGGCCGCGTAGAGGCGGCGCCCCGCGCGGTCCGCGGCGAGGTCCCGCGGCCAGCTGCCGCCGCAGCCCACGGCTCCGCCGGGCTCCGGCTCCTCGGCGCCCGCGGCCAGGGAGAAGGTCGCGATGGTGTCGGCGCCGCGGACGGCGACCCAGACGAACCGCCCGTCGGGCGAGGCGACGACCGCGGAGGGGTAGGCCCGTACGGCCGCTGAGGGGCCCGTGGAGGCGACCGGAACCTCGGCGACCGGTTCCAGTTGCCCCGCGGCCGCGTTCCAGCGACAGACGGTCAGCTGCGGCTCCAGCTCGTGCAGGACGTAGGCGACCGTCCCCTGCGGGTGGAAGGCGAGGTGGCGGGGTCCGGTCCCGGCCCGCAGGGCGGTCTCGGTGTGCAGCCGCAGCGCGCCGGTGGCCGGGTCGAGCGCGCAGACCCGTACGGAGTCGGTGCCGAGGTCCACGCTGAGCACCCAACGGCCGCTCGGGTCGGGCAGCACCTGGTGGGCGTGCGGCCGCTCCTGCCGGTCGGCGTCGGGGCCGGAGCCCTCGTGCGCGAGGACGGCGGCGGGCCCGCCGGGGCGGCCGTCGGCGGCGAGCGGGAGGCTGCTGACGCCGCCCGAGGTGTAGTTGGCGGTGAGCAGCCGGTGCCCGACCAGGGCGAGATGGGTGGGTCCGCAGCCCCCGACGGGGACGGGTGCGCCGAGCGGGGCGAGGCCCTCGGCCGTGGGCGTGAAGGCGGCCACCGCCCCCTGCGCGGTCTCGCTCACCGCGTAGAGCACGCCGGAGTCCCGGGCGAGCGCGAGGTACGAGGGGTCCGCGACGGCGGCGCCGGTGGCCGCGAGCGGGGTCAGGGCCCCGGTGGCCGGATCCACGGCCGCGGTGGTGACACCGCGGCCGCCCCCCGAGGTGAACGAGCCGATGTAGGCCCGGTGTCCGCCGCTTCGGTCCGTGCTGTCCGCGCCGTCCACGGGATGCCCCTCTCCGCCGTTCCGGATCCGTCCGGGGCCGACGGTAACAGAAGGTCTATACCAAATCCCGCCCTTGGGCCCGCTCCTGGGCGCCCGGGTGGTGGACGTACGCCGTGCTGCTCGGCCGGTCCTCGTACGTGCGGTGGAAGACCGGGGTCGCCGAGCCGGAGATCGGCGGCACGATCCAGGACCAGTCCGCGCCCACGTCCCGGCCCTTGCGCTCCTCCCGCTCCAGGTGGGACAGGAAGCGCCGGGCTTCGGAATGGTGGTCGGCGATGGTGACCCCGGCCCGGTCGAAGGAGTGCAGGACCGCCCGGTTGAGCTCGACGAGCGCGCGGTCCTTCCACAGCGAGCGGTCGCTGGAGGTGTCCAGGCCGAGCCGCCGGGCCACGGCGGGCAGCAGGTTGTACCGGTCGGTGTCGGAGAGGTTGCGGGCGCCGATCTCGGTGCCCATGTACCAGCCGTTGAACGGCGCGGCCGGATAGTGGAGGCCGCCGATCTCCAGGCACATGTTGGAGATGGCGGGGACGGCGTGCCAGCGCAGCCCCCAGGCCGCCCAGCCCTCGTCGTCGGGGTGCCCGATCGGTACCTCCAGGACGGCGTCCCGGGGGGTGTCGAACCACCGGGGCTTGTCGTCGACGCCCTGCACCACGAGCGGCAGGAGGTCGAAGGGGGTGCCGGCGCCGCCGGGCCAGCCGAGCCGGAGCAGGGCCTCGGTCAGCGGGGCGTTGCGGGCGTCGCCGACGGTGACGGAGTGGTGGTCCCCGTAGCCGGCGTAGCGGACGAGCTGTTCGCTCCAGATCAGCGGGCCGGGGCGGCCCGGGGCGTCCGGGGCGAAGACCGTGATCGTGGGCCGGACCCGGCCGCCGTTGGTCGCCTCGCGCAGGTGCGCGAAGCATTCGGCGGCGATGTCGTCGGCGTCGGTCAGCTCCCGGCGGTCACGGACCCGCAGGGAGTTCCAATAGAGCCTGCCTATGCAGCGGTTGCTGTTGCGCCAGGCCACCCGCGCCCCGTGGACCAGCTCCTCGGGGGTGTGCCGGTAGGTACCGGTCTCCGCGAGTTCGGCCCGAACAGCGGCGAGCCGGTCACGCGGATCGCCGGCATCACGGTTCTCCCTGTGGAAGAGTCGGATGAACTCCTCGGCCGCTTCCCACACCTGGGCGGTGGTGGAGCGCTGTTGAAGTATTTCCATCCCGGGCCGGTACCCCCTGTTCGACCAGATCCACCCTGTACGTGCCGGATGAATGTGCAATGAACACTCACCCGTTGTACATGCCGCAGGTCAGCGCCGCGGGCAAGGGAGGCACGGAACACTCCTCCGGGTGATCTTCACCGATAGGCCTGCGGTCGGCACTCGAAGGGGCGTACGATCCGCCGCAACACGGGAGTTGACCCGGTCCGCCGACGCGTCAGCGGCAGGGCCGGCTCATGAAGAGCGCCCGCTCCCCCGCCGCGGGCGTACCTCCGTACAGCGTGGTGTCGAGACCGCACAGGGTGAACCCCATGCGCCGGTAGGCGTGTACGGCCGGGGCGTTGACGGAGCTCACCTCCAACCAGAGGTGCTCGGCGCCCCGTTCACGGGCGAAGCCGGCCGCGCACTCGATCAGCGCGCGGCCGATGCCGCGGCCCCGGTGGCCGGGCGCGACCTCGATGTCCTCGATGGTCAGCCGCCGGTTCCACGCGGCGTAGCCCACGGCGGCGAAGCCGCACACCCGGCCGCCGTCGACGGCCACGTAGGTGCGCGCGTCCCCGCCCGCGCCGGCCCCGCCCCCGGAGCCCTGCTCGTCGTGCTCCTCGGGCGGGAACTCCTTGTAGAGCGGCGGGTCCGCGGGCACCTCGCGGAGCAGGAACCCGAGGCCGGCGCCGCCGGAGGGAACCACCTCGAAGACCGTATCGGTGGTGAAAGAACCGTCGAGGGCCTCGATCGCCCCCGCGTCCTCGGGGCGGGCGAGGCGGTAGACGATGCCGTCGGCGGAGCCGTGTGCGGTGGTCATGGGACCACGGTACGCAAAAAATCCCCCGGCCGAATTCGCTGCCGAGGGAGGAGAGAGCGTATATTGAATGGTTCATGACTTCGCTGGGAAAGGAAGGCATGGAGAAGCATTCGAGGACACTGTATCGCGGCAGGAGTGCAATTGTCAACCGAGGAATTCCGGAAAGAGCAGCAATTCGTCACCGACCTCTACCTGCGCCTCGACCACCTGCGTGACCAGGCCGAACGTGCTGTCGCAGGGGCTTTGCGCGAGGTCGCCAACGGGGCTCAGGCACGTCTCGAGCGCGATGTCCTGGTCGCTGAGCAGTCCGGCCTGCTTTCCGCACTGAATGCAGGAGAGAACGGCCTGTGTTTCGGCCGTCTGGAGTTCTCCGACGGCCGTGACCACCACATCGGCCGGCTCGGAATCCGCGCCGACGACGCGGAGCGCACGCCGCTGGTCCTGGACTGGCGCGCGGAGGTGGCCCGCCCGTTCTACCTCGCCACCGGCCACACCCCCATGGGCCTGCGCCGCCGCCGGCACATCAGCAGCCGCGGGCGGGTGGTCACCGCCCTGCACGACGAGATCCTCGACCTGAGCGACGCGGAGCGCACCGGGTACGAGGGCGCCGACGCGGACGCCGTCCTGCTCGCCGCACTGGACGCCGCCCGTACGGGCCGGATGCACGACATCGTGCGCACCATCCAGGCCGAGCAGGACCGGGTCATCCGCTCCACGCACCGCGGGGTGCTGGTCGTCGAGGGCGGTCCGGGCACCGGCAAGACGGCGGTCGCCCTGCACCGTGCCGCGTACCTGCTGTACGCACACCGCGAGCTCCTCGCCAAGCGCGGGGTGCTGATCGTCGGGCCGGGTCCCGCGTTCCTGGGCTACATCGGCGGGGTGCTGCCGGCGCTGGGCGAGACGGGCGTGCTGCTCTCGACGCCGGGCGAGCTCTACCCCGGCGTCCACGCGACCGGCACCGACCGGCCCGGGGCGGCCGCGGTGAAGGGCCGGGCGTCGATGGCGCAGGTCCTGGCGCGCGTGGTCGAGGACCGGCAGCGCCTGCCCGAGTCGGTGCCGGCGGGCACCGGCGAGGAGTACGACACGGTCCCCGAGCCCGCGCTGGAGATCGACCACGACGACTACGGGACGCTGCTGCTGGACCGCACGATGGCCTACGAGGCGCGGGACCGGGCCCGGGCCACGGGGCTGCCGCACAACCAGGCGCGGCCCTCTTTCGCCTTCGGGATCATCGACGCGCTCACGGCGCAGCTGGCCGACCGGCTGGGGGCGGATCCGTACGGCGGCCCGAACCTGCTGGGCCCGGACGACGTGGCCCAGCTGGGCAAGGAGATCGCGATGAGCCCCGCCGTGCACGCGGCGATCGACTCGCTGTGGCCCTCCCTGACCCCCGAGCGCCTGGTCGCGGACTTCCTGGCCGAGCCCACGCACCTGCCGGCGCACGAGGCCGAGCTGATCCGGCGCGAGCCGTCCGCGCGGCCGCAGTGGAGCCCGGCCGACGTACCGCTGCTGGACGAGGCGGCGGAGCTGCTCGGGGAGGACGACAGCGCGCGGCGCGCGGCCGAGGAGCGCGAGCGGCAGCGGCGCATCGCGTACGCGCAGGGGGTGCTGGACCTGTCGGAGGGTTCCCGGTCCTACGAGTTCGAGGACGAGGAGAACGAGTACCTGGCGGCGCACGACATCATCGACGCCGAGCGGATGGCCGAGCGCCAGGAGGAGGCCGACCACCGCAGCGCGGCCGAGCGGGCCGCCGCGGACCGCACCTGGGCCTTCGGCCACGTCATCGTGGACGAGGCGCAGGAGCTGTCGGAGATGGCGTGGCGGCTGCTGATGCGGCGCTGCCCGACCCGTTCCATGACCCTGGTCGGCGATCCGGCGCAGACCGCCGAGGAGGCGGGCTGCGGTTCGTGGGAGCGGATCCTGCGGCCGTACGTGGGCGAGCGCTGGGAGCTGGTCCGGCTGGGCGTCAACTACCGCACGCCGGCCGAGATCATGGAGGTGGCGGCCGCCGTACTGCGCTCCCGCGATCCCGGCTTCGCCCCGCCGAGCTCGGTGCGGGCCACCGGGGTGCGTCCCTGGGCGCGGGCGGCGGGCGACCTGGCGGGGGCGGTAGCGCAGGAGGTGCGGCGGGAGCTGCCCGCGCAGGGGCGGCTCGCGGTGATCGCACCGCGGGAGCTGCACGCCCCGCTGGCCGGGCAGCTGCCGGGCGTACGGGCCGGGGCGGAGCCGGATCTGACCCGGGAGGTCGTCCTCCTCGACCCGCGCCAGGCCAAGGGGCTGGAGTTCGACACGGTGATCGTGGTGGAGCCGGCCGACCTCCAGCCGAGCGACCTGTACGTGGCGCTGACCCGGGCCACGCAGGCCCTCGGGGTGGTGCACACCCCGGGCCGGCTTCCGCAGGGGCTGGAGGCGGCCGGGGAGGGGCTGCTCAGGCGCTGATGACCAGGGGGGCCCGCGGGTCGGTGCGCAGCGGGGCGGCGAGGGCGACGAGGGCGTGCTCGAGGCCGTGCAGGTGGGCGAGGGCCGGTTCCGCGGGCTCGGAGGGCCGGGGCGCGACGATGAGCTCCGGGGTGCTGTCGGGGGCCGTGAGCGCCTCGACGGCGGCCTCCACGCGCCAGCACGCGGCGGCCAGCCGGGCGTCGTGCGAGGCCTGCGGGTCGGCGGCGACGGCGACCAGCCCGCGCACCTCGCGGGCGCAGTCGTCGAGCAGCGCCAGGACCTGCCGGGCCCTGGCCTTGCGGGCGCGCAGCGGGCTCAGCGGGTGGACGAGCGGCGCGAGGGCCATCCGGACGCGGGCGAGCAGCATTTCCAGCTCGGCGGCGTGGGGGCCCGGGTCGGCGTCGGGGTTCCCCGCGAGCCGTTCCAGCGCGGCCGCTGTGGAGGCGCGGACGCAGTGCAGGGCGCGCTGGATCCAGGCGTCGTTGGCGGCGTGGGTGGTCACCGGGAGGATGATCACGACGGCGAGCGCGGCGCCGAGCGCGCCGATCGCGGTCTCCTGGAAGCGCAGGACCAGCAGGCCGGGGTGCAGGACGCCGAGGAGTCCGTAGAGCAGCCCGGCCATGACGGTGACGAAGAACATCATCCAGGAGTACGAGGGGGCGGCGGTGTAGAAGATGCCGAAGACGCACACGGCGACGAGTGCGGCGGTCGGCGCGGGCGCGCCGTGCAGCGGTACGGCGATCAGCAGGCCGGCGGCGATGCCGAGGACGGTGCCGAGGACGCGCCGGAAGCCCCGTACAAGGGTCTCGCCGCGCGAGGCGGTGTTGACGAAGATCCACCAGGCGGTGCCGACGGCCCAGTACCAGCGGTCCTCGGACAGGGCCTGGCCGATGGCGAGGGCGAAGGCGCAGGCGGCGGTGGCCTGGAAGGCCTGGCGGGTGGTGGGCCGTGCGAGGCCCGTGCCCGGCAGCCCGGGCGGGGCGGCCGCGGGCGGGGTGCGCCGTTCGATGGGCCAGAGCACGAAGCGCACGGCCGCGGCGGCGAGGAGGGCCAGCCCGACGGCGGCGTACAGCTCGGGCAGCTGTCCGGGGAGGGCGTGCAGGAACTGGGTGACGAAGAACATCATGAAGCCGAAGATGCCGAGGGCGTGGCCGCGCGGGCCCCAGCGGCGGGCGTAGACCCCGGCGAAGACGACGGCGAGGAAGGCGGCGTCCCGGGCGAGCGGAACCCCGTGCAGGGTGGTGGCCAGCGCGAGGACGGGGAAGCCGGCGGCGGGCAGCAGGGCGGTGGTGGCGCGCTGGGCGCGCACGCTGGTGTCGACCACGGTGAAGAGGGCGAGCAGGGCGGCCAGTCCCCCGGTGATGGAGGCGGTCAGGGACAGACCGCAGAGTTCCGCGAGGGCCACGGCGGCGGCGACGCCGATCACCGCGCGGGCCGAGTTGCGCAGTCTCATACGCCCCGGGTCCGGAGCCACGAACATCCTCTTCACGGCGGTGTGCCGCCCCCCTTGCAGTGGTGCGCGCCGGCCCGGCGGCCGCCCGGGGGTGGTGGGCGGCGCACGGGCACGGCGAAGCGCCGCGCTCCGGACGGCCTCGTTGCCGTCCGGCGCTGCGCGGCGCCGAAAGTACATGGATACGACACAGATAAACATCTGTGAGCCCACTGGCTCAACACGGCGCCTCGTGACTGTGCCAATGGCCCGATTTTCTGCCGCGATCTTCGGCCATGGGGGTACCAACGGACCGGCCCGGACGCCAGGCACCGACGCGAGGCCCGGGCCGGGGCACCCGGCCTTCGGCGGGCACGAGACGGCCGCGCCGGCCCGTGGACCGGCCGCCTCCTCGGGTGGGGGGCCCGGCGCCTGCTCGGTACGCCGGTGCGCCGGGTCCCGGCGGCCTTGCGGGCACCCGGTGGAATTCAGCCAATCGGAGAGGCCCGGCGCCGCCGCGCGCCGGGCTCGTGTACGGGCGGCGGACAGGTGTCGTACGGGTCCTGGCGGCGCGGACGGCGGGGTCGCGTGATCGGGGCGGGCGGGCGGCCTGGATCCATTTCAGGTCAGGGCGCGCGACGCCAACGCAGGCGGGCGGCCCGCATCGTGACCTGTTGTCAAGTCTCGTGCGCTGAACGGATAAGATCCCGGGCTGTTGTCCAATGATCTTTCGCATTCGATCGTTTGAGGGTTCTGATGGTTCGAGAGGGATCGTCGCCCGGCAGTCCAGGGCCCACCTCACCCGTCGTGTGGGCGTTGCCCGCCCTGCTGACCGCCGCGCTCGCGGCGGTCACGGTGGCGCTGGTCTCCGCACCTGCCCGCACCCCCGTGGCGTGGGTCGGCGTCGCGGCCTTCGTCGCCGTCGCGCTCGCGTGCGGTGAGGCCGCCCGGCGCGGCAGGGCGCTCGCGGAGCTCCGTGCCACGGTCGCCGTGCAGGAGGCAGCCCTGTCGCGGCAGCAGACCGAGACCGTACGGCTGGCCGAGGCACTGCTGCCGGACGTCGTGGCGCGCCTTCGCAAGGGCGAGTTCCCGGAGGACGTGCTCGCCTCCCTGGAGGACGCCAGCACCTACCAGCCCGGGCTGACGCCCGCCTTCCGGGCCGCCCACCACGCGGTGCTGCGGTCGGTGCTCGACGCCGTGGTCGCGGAGGAGGACCTGCGCGACTCGGCGCAGCGGGCCTTCGTGAACATCGCCCGCCGCGTCCAGGCGATCGTGCACCAACAGGCCCAGGAACTGCGGGAGATGGAGGACCGGCACGGCCAGACCCCGGACGTCTTCGGCGATCTGCTCCGGCTCGACCACGGCACCGCGCTCATCGGCCGGCTCGCCGACTCCATCGCCGTGCTCGGCGGTGCGCGGCCCGGCCGCCAGTGGAACAAGGCCGTGCCGCTCTACAGCGTGCTGCGCGGGGCCATGTCCCGGATCATGGACTACCAGCGCGTGGAGCTGCATTCCGTCTCCCAGGTCGCCGTGGTGGGCCCGGCGGTCGAGCCGCTCATCCACGCGCTGGCGGAGCTGCTGGACAACGCCACCCGCTACTCCCCGCCGCAGACCAAGGTCCACCTGACCGCCGTCGACGTGAACTCGGGCATCGCGATCGAGATCGAGGACGGCGGCCTGAGCATGAGCGAGGAGGCCCGCAAGCGGGCCGAGCGCATGCTGCGCCAGGCGCAGGAGGGCATCGACCTCACCGACCTGGGAGAGACCCCGCGACTGGGCCTCGCCGTGGTCGGCCGGCTCGCGCAGGCGTACGGCTTCCGGGTGTCCTTGCGTTCCTCGGCGTACGGCGGGGTACGGGCCGTCCTCGTCGTTCCGCAGGAGCTGATCACCACCGTGTCGACCGCGACCGGCGTCGCCCACGGCATCGGCACCTCCTCGGGCCCCCGCGCGGCCCTGGAGCCGGCGGCCGCGTCCGCGCAGCCGCCCCGGCCGGCCTCGGGCCCGCAGTGGGCGGCGGAGGGGGACGGGGCTCCGGTCGTGACCGAGCGGACCCCGAACGGTCTGCCGCAGCGCCGCCGCAAGGCGCGTGCCACGGCCCACGAAGAGCCCGCAGCCGTCGAGCAGACCACGGCCGAGGTCCCCGACCGGACCGAAGCACAGCCCGGGATGTGGCTGGCCGCCTTCCAGAGCGGCCTGTCCGGGGAAAGCCGCCCCGCCGGAACCCACATCGCGGACAGCCAGACACCAGACGCCTCGCCGGCCTCGGCGAGCAAGGGGGAACAGCCATGAGTCAGCAGCAGACCAATATGGACTGGATGCTCAAGGACCTGGCCGAGAGCGTTCCGCAGACCCGGCACGTCATCGTGCTCTCCGCCGACGGACTGCGGATGGCCCAGTACGGCGCGGAGACCGACACGGCCGACCGTCTCGCCGCCGCCTGCGCCGGACTGCAGAGCCTCGCCGGTGCGGTGGCCTCCGAGCTCCCCCACAGCAACGGCCGGATGCGGCTCGTCGTGATCGAGATGGACGGCGGGTTCTTCTACCTGATGGCGGCGGGCGCCGGGGCGTATCTGGCGGTACTGGCCGACGAGGGCGTCGACGCGGGGCTGATGGGCCAGCGGATGCGCGACCTCGTGGCACGGATCGGAGAGCACCTCAGCAGCCCGCCGCGCAGCGACAGGCAGCCCGCGTGAGGGACCCGGGCAACAACTGGGAAGACGGCAGTCCCGAGCGGCTGTACGTCATCACGGGCGGTCGCAGCGGACCGTTAGTTCCCAGCGGCCTCGACCTGGTCACACTGATCGTCGCCACGTCGGGGCCCCGGCCCGGCATGCAGCCGGAGCACGCGGCGATCATGCGGCTGTGCCAGGCACCCCTCTCGGTGGCCGAGATCTCCGCGTACCTCGGCCTGCCGGTGAGCGTGGTCACCGTCCTGATCGACGACCTGCTCACGGCGGGCAAGGTGCTCTCCCGCGCACCCGTGGCCCGCGCCCAACTCCCCGACCTGGCATTGATTGAGGCAGTGATCGATGGACTTCGAAAGCTCTGAGGCGTCGCCCGCCGGGCCGCGGCGCGAGGACGTACTGCCGGCCACGGCCGCCGCCGCGGTCAAGGTGGTGATCGTGGGCGGGTTCGGGGTCGGAAAGACGACCCTGGTCGGCGCGGTGAGCGAGATCCGGCCCCTGACCACCGAGGAGACGATGACCCAGGCCGGGGTCGGCGTCGACGACCCCGCGGGCGTGGAGCGCAAGACGTCCACCACCGTGGCCATGGACTTCGGCCGGATCAGCATCAACGAGGAACTGGTGCTGTACCTCTTCGGCACTCCCGGCCAGCAGCGCTTCTGGTTCCTGTGGCGCGGTCTGTTCGAGGGCGCGCTGGGCGCGGTGGTCCTGGTCGACACCCGTCGGCTGGAGGTCAGCTTCGACGTGATCGGCCGGCTGGAGGAGCGCGGGGTGCCCTTCGTGGTCGCCGTCAACTCCTTTCCCGACGCGCCCCAGTACCCGGTCGAGGAGCTGCGCAGCGCCCTCGACCTGCCCGCGTCCGTCCCGCTGGTGCTCTGCGACGCCCGGCGCCGCGACTCCAGCCGTGACGTCCTGATGACGCTGATGCGCTATCTGCACTCCCTCGCCGTGACCCCGGAGGCATCGTGACCACTCCCCCCTCCCCCGCCGCTCCCACTCCGCCGCCGGGCTGCCCCGCGCACCGGCTCTACGGGCCGGAGGCCGAGGCCGACCCGATGGGTCTGTACGAGAAGCTGCGGGCCGAGCACGGCACGGTGGCCCCCGTCCTCCTCCAGGGCGACCTGCCGGCGTGGCTGGTGCTCGGCCACCGCGAGAACCTGGACGTGGCGCGCACCCCGTCGCGGTTCTCCCGGGACTCGCGCCGCTGGCGCGACATGCAGGAGGGGAAGGTCCCCGCGGACCATCCGCTGACCCCGGTGGCCGCCTGGCAGCCGGTGTGCAACTTCCAGGACGGCGTGGAGCACGAGCGGCTGCGCGGCGCGGTCACCGAGTCCCTGGAGCGCTTCGACCGGCGCGGCATCCGGCGGTACGTGACGCGCTTCGCCGACCAGCTGATCGACTCGTTCGCCGAGACGGGGCGCGTCGATCTGGTCGGTGACTTCGCCGAGCCGCTGCCGATGCTGGTGATGACCCAGCTGGTCGGTATGCCGGACTCCTACGGCCCGCGCCTCGTCGAGGCCGCCCGCGACATGCTCAGGGGCACCGAGACGGCCGTCGCCAGCAACGCGTACATCACGGACGCGCTGTTCCAGCTGGTGAGCCGCAAGCGGGCGGTGCCCGGCCGGGACTTCACCTCCTGGCTGCTGGAACACTCCTCGTCGCTGTCCGACGCGGAGATCATCGAGCACCTGCGGCTGGTGCTGATCGCGGCGTTCGAGACGACGGCCAACCTGATCGCCAACACGCTGCGGGTGGTGCTCACCGACGGCCGGTTCCGCGCGAACCTCTCCGGCGGCCACATGACCCTGCCCGATGCCCTGGAGCAGGTGCTGTGGGACGAGCCTCCGCTCACCACGATCCTGGGCCGCTGGGCGACGGGCGACACGGAGCTCGGCGGCCAGCAGATCAAGGCCGGCGACATGCTGCTGCTCGGCCTCGCCGCGGGCAACGTGGACCCGGAGATCCGTCCCGACCTCTCCGCCCCGGTGAACGGGAACCGTTCGCACCTGGCCTTCAGCGGGGGCCCGCACGAGTGCCCCGGTCAGGACATCGGGCGGGCCATCGCAGACACCGGCATCGACACCCTGCTGACGCGCCTGCCCGACGTGGAACTGGCCGTTCCGGAGGCGGACCTGCGGTGGACGGCCTCGCTCATGTCCCGCCATCTGGTGGCGCTCCCGGTGCGGTTCACCCCCCGCGGCAGCACGGTCACGGGCAGCACGCCCGTACCCCCGACGGCGCCCGCGCCGCCGGCCGCCCCGTTCTTCGAGGAGCGGCCGCCCGCCCGGGCGCCCTGGTGGGCACGGCTGCTGCGACGCCGCTGATCAGCCGTCGAGCTGCTGCCACCACCAGGCGATGGCCGGGATCGGCAGCGGCTCGAGGCTGGGGTCGCTGGGCGTGTCCCGCCAGGTGATCTCGTACGACGCGCCCTCGACCGGGAGTTCGTTGCGGTTGCGGGGGCTGGCGTAGCGCGGTGCGAGGTTCTGCCACTCGATGCAGCCCGACACGTAGTGGCCGAGCGAGTCGAGGTAGCGGCCGAGCTGCTCGTCGGCGCCCCCGGCGAGCTGCTCGCGCAGCCGGACGAAGAGGGTCATGGCACGGTCCCGCAGGGCCACGGCCGGGACCAGTGCCTCGCGCGGAGTACATCCGTGGTGCCGGGCGACGACGTTGAGCAGGTTCTGCTCCCAGGGCTCCTGGTGGTCCTCCTTGTTGTACGAGTAGAGGTCGTTGTCGCAGGAGACGATGAAGCCCGCGGCGTCGGTGAGGGCCTGTACGGACGGCGAGTACAGGACCTCGGCCGGTACGCGGATGCCGTTGGCCGCGTCGCACCAGGTCAGGGTGAAACGGGTGCCGTTGACCGACATCCGCATCGCCGCGAAGTCGTTGAGGGAGGGCATGACCCCGCGCTCGGCGTTGGAGGTCTGCCAGCCGGCTCCGAACAGCCAGTCCCGGGTCCCCTCGGTGAACCTGCGCAGCTGGAACGGCGTGAGCAGGGCGCGGGTGCGGGCCACGAGGTCCTCGAGGGCCTCGGTGAGCGGGCCCGGCGGCAGCAGCCCGGAGCCGGGGGCCTCGATGGAGCGGACCAGCCGCATGCTGTGGTCCGCGATGTCCGCGGTGCGGGTGGCGGTGGACCCGGAGTCCTGCCAGTCGTCGACCGCGTTGGCCCAGTAGTTCCACTCGATGAACAGCAGCACCGGCTCCACGTCGCCGTACGGGATGATGCGGCTGGTGAAGTCGGCGCTGTGGGTGGCCAGACCCCAGGCGCGCTCAGTGGCGTCGGGGTAGATGCCGAAGTCGTCGATCCATTGCGTCGCCCGCTCTTCGAGCTCGGCGGCCTTGGGATGGATCAGCCCTTCGTTGAACGGGCAGTAGAACGGCGGCAGTTGCCAGCCGATGCGCGAGGGGTGGGCGTCCTTGTCGTACACGGGAGGCATGGTCAGCTGCCCCCGCCCAGCCGGAAGAGCAGCTGTCTGGTCTCCAGCGCGTGGTCGCGCCAGACGCGGAACAGCTTGCCGTGCGTGATGGTCGATTCCCTCAGCCGCTCGCAGGACCAGGCGGAGGGCGTTTTGGTGCGCTCGATCCGGTCCAGCTCGGCGGTATTCCAGGCCATGGACTGGACCCAGAACTCGGCGACCCGGTCGGTGAGGTCCTCGTCCTGCTCCAGCTCGAACCCGGCGGCCTCGGCGGCGGCGATGTACTCGGTGAGGGTGCCGAGGCGGGTCTTGTAGTAGCCGTCGATGAACTCGGTCCACTCGGGACGGCGGATGAAGTGCTCCTGTATCCCGAACCACCCGCCCGGCTTCAGGGCTTTGGCGACCACCTCGAAGAGCCGCTCTCGGTCCATGTAGCCGGAGCTCTCGTTGGCGTAGGCGGCGTCGTACCTCTGCTCGGTGCGGAACGCGTGGACGTCGGCCAGCAGCGGGGTCACCCGGTCGCCGACGCCGGCCTGGTGCGCGAACCGCTCGATGAGGGGCACGTGTTCTTCCGCGACGGTGAGGCCGGTGACGGTCGTACCGTGCTCCTGCGCCCAGTAGAGCGCGCTGCCTCCGAGCCCGCAGCCGATGTCGAGGAGCCGGGCGGGCGGGGTGGTGTACGCGCCCCAGGTCCGGGCGGCGTGGTCGACTATCGCCTCCTGGGACTCGACGATGCGGCACTTGATCACGCGCTGGGAGACCGTGGTGTTGGGTGCCGCGCCGGGAGCGAAGAGCCCCACGTGGAAGTGGACCCGCGGTCCCGGACCGTACTTGTGGAGGATGTCAGCCGTCTTCCGGCTGTAGTAGAGCGGCACTTGGCTCTCGTCGAACGCCCGGCCACCAGTGTGGGGCTGGATGACGAGGTTGCTGTCCATCGGTTCTCCGGTTTTGCGGTCACGTGGGGGTGTTCATCGGCCGCCCCACTCTGCCCATCTGCGATCGGTAAAACGACTTGATCACACAGGCATTGAGCATAGTCACACATGAAATGGCGCGATTTCCGGCCAAGTTGGTCGCATATGGCGATGGGTCAGACCCCGTGGCCGCCGTGTTCCGTCGGTACGCACAGCACCGGGACCGGCGAGAGGTGCAGGAGCTTGTGCGGGGTGGACCCCAGGAGGGCTCCGCGGATCGGGCTGTCGCCCCAGGTGCCGACGATGATGACGCGCGCGTGGTGCCGCCGGGCGGCGTCGAGCAGGGCCTGCGCGGGCCTGTCGTCGACCACCTCGACCATCGAGGGCACACCCGCCTCGTCGGCGGCTTCCACGGCGTGCGCCAGGGCGCTGCGGCCGGCCTGCCGGACGGCTTCCCGGTGCGCCCGGTACTCCTCGCCGCCGGCGCCGGGGGCGGCGGCCCCGTAGACGAGGACGAGCGGCTCCCCGAAGGCGGTGGCGACCTCGAGCGCCACGCGCAGCGCCCGCTCCGCGCCGGGCGACTCGTCGTATCCGAGGACGACGGACATCGCGGCTCCTCAGCTCTTCCGGCCGTGGACGAGGTCCGGATCGGCGACCCCGCGGCGCTCCTGCCAGAACGTGCCGTCCCGCAGCCGCCAGAAGCACATGACGAGAACGCCGACGACGGCGATGGCGATGCCGATGACCAGCGGTGGGCCGAGCCCGAACCAGGACACCCCGCCGGCGGAGTTCTCCGGGTCGGACATGTCGCCGACCGACTCCACCAGCAGCCAGCCGAGCAGACCGGCGCCGAGGACCGGGCCGAGGCCGATGAGCAGGAAGTTGTGCGCGTTCTCCAGCAGGTGGCGCCGGTAGTAGACGGCGCAGGCCAGCCCGGTGAGCGCGTAGTAGAAGGCGATGAGCAGGGACAGCGCGGTCAGCGAGTCCAGGAGCGCGTTCTCGCTGATCTGGTTGACGACGAGGTACCAGCCGATCGCGATGCCCGCCACCCACCACGTGCTCACGTCCGGGGTCCTGAACCGCGGGTGGATGTGCGCCAGGCCGTGCGGCAGCGCGTGGCGGCGGGCCATGGACAGGGCGGTGCGGGAGGCGGGGATGATCGTGGTCTGGGTGGAGGCGAGGGCCGAGGTGCACACCGCCAGGAGGACCACCCAGTCCCAGCCGCCCATGACCTCGTGGGCCAGCACGGCGAAGACGGCCTCCTCCTCGACGGCGTTCTCGGCGAGGAATGCGGTGCCCGCGTAGCCGACGACGGCGAAGCCGACGGACAGGTAGGTCACGAGCAGGACCACCGTCGACCAGATGCCGGCCTTGCCGGGCGCCGTGGCGGAGTTCTGCACCTCCTCGGTGAGGTTGACCGCCGACTCCCAGCCCCAGTAGATGAACACGCCGAGGAGCAGGCCGCCGGTCAGTGCCGCGCCGCCGGCGCCGAAGGGGTTGAGCCAGGTGACGGACGGCTCGATCGCGTCGAGGGTGCTGGTCCCGGCGTAGATCCGGTAGAGGGCGACCACCGCGAAGGTCAGGAGGAAGAAGACCTGGGCGAGGATGAGCACGTCCTGGAGGTGGGCCGACAGCTCGGTGCCGATGACGCAGACGGCGGTCATGGCCACGATCACGCTCACGGTGAGGCTCTGGCGGACCACGTCGTGGGCGGCCCAGTCGTCGAGTCCGGCGGCGAGCAGACCGAAGGTGACGGCGACGTCCGCCAGCGAGCCGATGACCAGGACGCCGGTCATGGCGATGGCCCAGCCGCCGAGCCAGCCCGCCCACGGGCCCATGGCCCGGGTGACCCACGAGAAGGTCGTGCCGCAGTCCTGGTCGACCTTGTTGAGGTAGTAGAAGGCGGCGGCGATCAGGAGCATCGGGACGAAGGAGGCCAGCATCACGCCCGGCGCGTAGATCCCGACGAGGGCCACGATCGGCCCGAGCACGGCCGCCAGGGAGTAGGCGGGCGAGGTCGAGTTCAGGCCGATGACCAGCGCGTCGAGGAACCCGATCGCGTTGGCCTTCAGCCCCTGCTCCGGGGCCGCGGCCTGCGGGCCCTCGCGGCCCGCGCTGTCTTCGGACATGTACGCATGGTCACCCGCCGACGACGACCGCGCGCGGCGGCAGACCCCTACGGGCGGGTGTTCCAGCCCGCGATCACGGGGAGCCCGTGCTCCGTGGAGAGCGTGCTGACGGTGCCGGTGCGCAGCAGGAACAGCCGGCCCTCCGCCGGGCCCAGGCCCAGGTAGCGGGCGGTGAGGACGCGCAGGAAGTGGCCGTGGGCGACGATGACCACGTTGCCGCCGTCCGCGCGCAGCACCGGGGCGACCCGGGCCAGGGCGCGGTCCGCGCGGGCGCCCACCTGGGCGGCGCTCTCGCCGGGATGCTCCTCGTCGCCGGGCGGCACCCCGTGGGTCCACAGGGACCAGTCGGGTGTGGTCCGCTGGATCTCCGCGGTGGTGACGCCCTCGTAGCCTCCGTAGTCCCACTCGTACAGGTCCGGGTCGGTCACTGTGCCGGTGAGCCCCGCGAGCTCGGCCGTGGCGACGGCCCTGCGCAGCGGGCTGGTCAGGACGAGCGCCGGATGGCGGTCGCGGAAGTAGGGGGCCAGCGAGACGGCCTCGTCGACCCCGCGCGCGGTCAGCGGGACGTCGGTGCGCCCGGTGTGCCGCCCGTCGGCGCTCCACGCCGTCTCGCCGTGCCTCACCAGCAGCAGGTCGCTCATCCTCCGGACCCTAAGCCCTCCGGCATGTCGGCGGCGCGGGCCCCCGTGCGCGTGTCACTGTCGGGCCTCATGAAGGTGGGTGCGCGTGCCGTGCGTCCGACGCTGACGGGGCTGATGCTCGTCCTGACCGCGGTCACCGGGCTGGTCGAGGCGGTGAGCCTGCTCGCCCTCGGGCCGGTGTTCACGGCGATGCAGACGGGCAACGTGCTCTTCCTCGCGTTCGGGCTGGCGGGGGCGGGCAGCCTGCCCGCCGCCTCGGCCGCGCTGTCGCTGGCGGCGTTCGCCGGCGGGGCGGTGCTCGGGGCGCGCCTGGAGTCGGCCGCGGAGGCCCGGGGGTGGCGCTGGCTCGGGGTCGGCCTGTACGCCGAGGCCGCGCTGATCCTGGCCGGGGCGGCCCTCGGGTGGGGGGTGGCGCCGCGGTACGGGCATCCGGCCGCCGTGCACCTGGCGGTGACCGGCCTGCTGGCGGCGGCCATGGGCATCCGTACGGTGACGAGCATGCGGGTGGCCCTGCCCGGCGTGCCGACGACTCTGGTCACCCGGTCGATGACGGCGCTGGTCGGCAGCTCGGCGCTGGGGCACGACCATGCCTTCGGCTACGGGACGGGAGCCTGGCGGCGCCGGGCCCTGGCCGTGCTGGCGATGTTCACGGGCGGGCTGGCCGGGGCCCTGCTGGTGCGGGCCGGATGGACGGTGGGCGAGCTGCTGCTGCCCGCCGGGGCCGTGGTGCCGGCGGTGGCCCTCGCGCACCGGGCCCTGCCCCGGCTGCACACCGGATGACCTGGGCCGTTGGTACAGTCGCGACATGGCGGTGGACGAGCTGGACACGAGGATCCTGCGCCTGCTGATCGAGCAGCCGCGCACCAGCGTCCGCGAGTACGCACGGATCCTGGGCGTCGCCCGCGGCACCCTGCAGGCCCGGCTGGACCGGCTCGAGCGCACCGGGGTGATCACCGGGACGGGGCCTTCGCTCTCCCCCGCCGCGCTGGGGCATCCGGTGCTGGCCTTCGTGCACATCGAGGTGACCCAGGGGCATCTGGACGACGTGGGCGAGGCGCTGGCGGCCGTGCCCGAGATCATCGAGGCCTTCTCCATCACCGGTGGCGGGGACCTGCTCACCCGCGTGGCGGCCCGGGACAACGCGCACCTGGAGGACGTGATCCAGCGGTTGATCCAGCTGCCCGGGGTGGTCCGCACCCGCACCGAGGTGGCGTTGCGCGAGCGGGTCGCGCACCGGTTGCTGCCGCTGGTCGAGTCCGTGGGACGGGCGGCTCGCAAAGCCTGACAGGATGGTACGGACAGGACGCGACCGGCAGGACGGGCACAACGGATGATTTCCGTCATATTCGATCTCGACGGCACCCTCGTGGACAGCGAGCCGAACTACTACGAGTCGGGGCGCCGCACCCTGGAGCGGCACGGGGTGCCCGAGTTCACCTGGGAGCAGCACTCCCGCTTCATCGGCATCGGCACCCTGGAAACGCTGGAGATCCTCAAGGAACGGTACGCGATCCCGGCGCCGGTGGAACAGTTGCTCGCCGAACAGAACGCCTCCTACCTGGAACTGGCCCGCGCGGGCACCGAAGTCTTCCCGCAGATGCGCACGTTGGTGGAGCGGCTGTGCGCCGAGGGCGTGCCGATGGCGGTGGCCTCCGGTTCCTCGCGCGGGGCGATCGACGCGGTGCTGTCCGGTACCGGTCTGGACGCGCTGCTGACGACCGTGGTCTCGGCCGAGGAGGTCGAGCACGGCAAGCCTGCCCCGGACGTCTTCCTGGAAGCGGCCCGCCGGCTGGGAGCCGAGCCCGCCGACTGCGTGGTCGTCGAGGACGCGGCGCCGGGGGCCCTGGCGGCCCGTGCGGCCGGCATGGCGTGCGTTGCGGTCCCGTACGTGGCCGCGACCGCGCACGACGCCGCGTTCGCGCAGGCCGGGCTGCTCTTCCCGGGCGGGCAGCGGGAGTTCACGGCGGACGCGGCGTACGACTGGCTGACCGCGCGCTCCGCGCCCTGACTCCGGCCGGGACCGCGGGGGCCGCGACCGCCCGTCGGAGGCGGCCGCTTTCCGACGCACCGTCCTCTGGTGTCCCGGCACGGCGGCTGCCACGATGCCTGCGTGACCGCCACCACGCTGCCCCGGGGCGCCGGGAGCGGGCCGCGCCAGTGGCCCCTGCTCGGGAACCTGCCCGCCTTCGCCCGTGATCCGCTGGCCTTCTTCGAGTCGCTGCGCGACGACTACGGCGACTGGGTGCCGTGGGCGCTCGGGCCGCAGCGCAACGTGCTCGTCTCGCGGCCCGAACACGCCGGCGAGCTGCTCGGGGCTGTGGAGGGCACCTTCAAGCCGATGGAACTGGGCTGGGCCTTCCACCAGTTGCTGGGCGACGGGGTCGTCCTGGCCACCGGGGACGACTGGCGTCGCAAGCGCGCCCTGGTCCAGCCCGCCGTGCGGCCGCGCCAAGTGCGCGCGTACGCCGCCACGATGGTGGAGTGCGCGGACGCGCTCGCCCGCGGGTGGCGCGAGGGCGACCGGATCGACGTGCACCGGGAGATGGCCGGACTCACCCAGCGGATCGCCGTGCGCACGCTGTTCGGCAGCGACGCCGCCGGCCGGGAGGCGCCCATCAGCGCGGCCATGGCCACGGCCCAGCGGGAGCTGGGAGCCGAGTTCCGGGGGGTGACGCTGTTCCTGCCGCCCTGGGTGCGGACGCCGGGCCGGCGCCGGATGCGCGAGGCGGTGGCGGTCCTGGACCGGGAGATCGAGCACGTCATACGCGAGCACGAGGCGGCTTCGGCCGCCGGGGCCGAGCGGGACGACCTGCTGAGCCGGCTGCTCGCGGCCCGCGACGAACACGGCGCGCCGCTGTCCCGCAAGGAGCTGCGGGACGAGTCGATCACCCTCTACATCGGCGGTCACGAGACCACCTCGACCACTTTGACCTGGGCCTGGCAGCTGCTGTCCGGGGCTCCCGCGGCGCGGGCCCGGCTCACCGAGGAGCTGGACCGGGTGCTCGGCGGACGGCTGCCGGCGTACGAGGACTACGCGCGGCTCACCTGGACCCAGCAGGTGGTCAAGGAGGCGCTGCGGATCTATCCGCCGATATGGCTGATCTCGGCGGTGGCCGGGGAGGGAGCGAGCATCGGCGGGCGCCCCGTGGCCGCGGGGACCGGGGTGTGGACCAGCCCGTGGTCGATGCACCGGGACGAGCGCTGGTTCCCGGATCCGGAGGCGTTCCGGCCCGAGCGGTGGGACGCGGACGCCCCGCATCCTGTGCCCGAACACGCCTGGATCCCCTTCGGCGGCGGTCCGCGGGCCTGTCTGGGCGCGCGGTTCGCGCTGGTGGAGGCCGCGCTCGTGCTGGCGGTACTGGCGCAGCGGTTCCACCTGGACAGCGGGAGCGAGCCGGCGGGGGTCTTCCCGGGGCTCACCCTGCAGCCGTCAGGACCGGTGCGGGCGACGCTGCGCCCGGCCCGGGGGGTGTCTCTCGGGGCGGGCCCCGGCGGGGAAGATCCGGCCGCACCCCAGAGTTAGTAGAACCGTGAACGATATGACGCGGGACAGGGCTGCGGCCGTGGACGTGGACGTGGTGGTGGTCGGGGCCGGACAGGCGGGCTTGTCCAGCGCCTACCACCTCGCCCGTGCGGGGATCGACCACGTGGTCCTGGACCACGCGCCCCGTCCGGGCGGGGCCTGGCAGTTCCGCTGGCCCTCGCTCACCTACGGCCGGGTCCACGGGATGCACGCCCTGCCCGGGATGGAACTGACCGGCGCCGATCCGCTGCGGCCCTCCTCCGAGGTGATCGGCGCGTACTTCGCGGCCTACGAGGACCGCTTCGGCCTGCGCGTACGGCGGCCCGTGGACGTCTCGGCGGTCCGCGGCGGCGCCGACGGCCGGCTGCTGGTCGCATCCTCGGCGGGCACCTGGTCCGCCCGGGCCCTGATCAACGCCACCGGCACCTGGGACCGGCCGTTCTGGCCGCGCTACCCGGGGCAGGAGGCCTTCCGGGGCCGGCAGCTGCACACCGCGAACTACCCCGGACCCCAGGAGTTCGCCGGAGCCCGGGTGATCGTCGTGGGCGGCGGCACCTCGGCGGTGCAGCACCTGCTGGAGATCGCGGAGGTCGCCGCGGAGACGACCTGGGTGACCCGGCGGCCCCCGGTCTTCCGCGACGGCGGCTTCGGCGAGGCCGAGGGCCGGGCGGCGGTCGCCCTGGTGGACGAGCGCGTACGCCGGGGACTGCCGCCGCAGAGCGTGGTCAGCGTGACCGGGCTCCCGCTGAACGAGGCCGTACGGGCCGGGCTCGACTCGGGGGTGCTGGACCGCCGGCCCGTGTTCGACCGGATCACCCGCACGGGCGCCGTCTGGGCGGACGGCAGCCGGGTGGAGGCGGACGTCATCCTGTGGGCGACCGGGTTCCGCGCGGCCGTCGACCACCTGGCGCCGCTGCGCCTGCGCGAACCGGGCGGCGGCATCCGCGTCGAGGGGACCAGGGCCGTGCGCGACGAGCGGATCCACCTCGTCGGCTACGGCCCGTCGGCGTCGACCATCGGGGCCAACCGCGCGGGCGGGGCCGCGGTCCGCGAGATCCGCCGGCTGCTGGCCCGCCAACCCGCCGGGGAGCCGGTCGCGGCTCCCGTGGGCTGAGCCCTCAGTCGAGCTCCGGTCCGTCGAGCGGGAACGTCCGGTCCGGGGTTCCGCCGGCGGCGGCGGCCTCCCGGGTCGGGTACACGCGGCCCGTCCCGTCCCGGACGTCCAGAACGGGGTCCGTCCAGTTCTCGGTGTCCTGCGGGACGAGGATGCGCGTGGTGCCGCGCTCCGCGTCGTGGATCAGCAGGGAGACGATGTTGTAGAGCTGGTTGCCGATGTCACCCATCCCCTGGTGCGGGTGGTCCTGCGGCCCTTCGATCCGGATGGTGAAGAACCGCTCGTCCTCCCAGAAGCCGCCCTTGTCCAGCCCCTCGCCCTCCCCCACGCGCACGCCGTCCACCCAGAGCCGGGCCTCGAACGGGTGGTCGCGGAACAGCAGCACCGAGCGGTGGGTGTCGCCGGCGGTGAACGTCACGTCGATCTCGTGCCGCGACCAGCAGTCGAGGAAACTGCTGCACGCCCCGGGGATCCCCCCGTGCCGGTAGCTCTCGATCCTTCCTCCCGGCGGTACGTCGGGATCCTGGCTGCAGATCTCGGCGAAGCGGCAGGCCCTGTCCTCGCGCCGGGTGCAGCCGAGCCCCATCGCTGCGATGTCGCGCGGCGCGGCCTGCGAGAGCAGCTCTCCCAGCCGGTCCACGTAGCGGTCCTCGCCGACCAGAGCGAGCAGGTCGGCCTCGTCGAACCACCAGTGGAGCAGGTCCACGCCGACCGGCGAACGGGCCAGCCAGCCGCGCCACTCGGCCGCGTCGCGGCCCCATCGCCGGGCCACCCGATCGGTCGCTTCCCGCTCGGCGGCCGCAGCGGCCTCGGCAGCCGCGTCCAGGCGCCCCTGGACGCGCTCTTCCGACGCCTGCGCGTCGAACTCGTTCCCGGCCGTCGTTTCCGCCTGTGTCCCGACCGGTGCTCCGGCCGCTGCCTCGGACTTCGCCCCGGCCTTCGTCTTCGCTCTCCATGGCCACTTCACGGTGCGCCCCGCCCCCTCGGTCCTCGCGTCCGTCAGGCCGCCGATCGTAGGACCGCCTCCGGGGCCGGCGCCTCTTCATTTCCCGGGGGCAGCCCCCTGGTTGGGGCGGGAGCCCGCCCGGGCGCGGATCCGGTTGAACTCCGCCACGTGCTTCTTGTGTTCCTCGTACGTCGTCGAGAAGCGGGTGTCCCCCGGTTTGACGGTGACGAAGAACAGCCAGGTGCCGGGCGTCGGCGCGACCGCGGCCGCCATGGCCTCCAGTCCGGGGCTGTCGATCGGCGTGGGCGGCAGTCCCTGGCGTTCGTAGCTGTTGAAGGGGCTGTCGATCCGGGTGTCGCTGAAGGTGGTGTCCACGGTGCTGCGGTTCAGCGCGTAGTTGAGGGTGGAGTCCATCTGGAGCGGCATCGACTTCGCCAGCCGGTTGTGCACCACCCGCGCGACCTTGCCCATGTCGGCGCGGCTGTCGGCCTCCGCCTCGATGATGCTGGCCAGGGTGGCGGTCTGGTACGGGGTCATCCCGTGGGCCCTGCTGCCGTCCGCGACGGCCCGGGTGGCGAGCCGCTCGTTCGCGGTCCGCACCATGGAGGCGAGCAGGGTGTGCGCGGTGGTCCGCGAGGTCACCGGGTAGGTGGCCGGGAAGAGGTAGCCCTCCGGATTGCCCTTCGCCTCGGCGGGCAGCGCCAGGTCCGCGGCGGCCACGGCCGCCTTGGCGGAACCGGGCGGAAGCTTCAGCTCGCGGTCGATCGCCGCATACACCTGGGAGGCCCGCCAGCCTTCGGGGATCGTCAGCCGGCGTGGCTTCTCCGGCTCTGGACCACCTCTCAGCAGCGGGACGAGGGTGACCGCCCCGATCGCGAGCAGCGTGCCGAGGAGGAGCGCCAGCCGGCCCCGGCGGGTGAGCCGGGAACGGCGCTGTGGCGGCCGGTACTCATGACGCATGCGGGCACGCTAACCCGCACGGCGCCGCGTGTCCGGCATCCACCCCGCGCACCGGTCATACGATCACACGTTCACCGGAGCCAGCTCGGCTTCCGGTGCCGTCTCCGGCGGCTGCGCGGCGTCCCGGTCCCGGCGGACCAGTGCGGCGTACCGGCCGTCCGCCTTCAGCAGTTCCTCGTGGGTGCCGCGCTCGGCTATGCGGCCTCCGTCCAGGACCACGATCTGGTCCGCGTCGCGGACGGTGGACAGGCGGTGCGCGATGGTGATGGTGGTGCGGCCCCGCGACAGGTTGTCGATGGCCCGCTGGACGGCGTGCTCGGTGCGGGTGTCGAGGGCGCTGGTGGCCTCGTCCAGGATCAGCACGGGCGGGTCCCGCAGGATGGTGCGGGCGATCGCCAGGCGCTGTTTCTCTCCGCCGGAGAACCGGTAGCCGCGCTCGCCCACCAGGGTCTCGTACCCGTCGGGCAGGGACTGGATGTGGTCGTGGATCTGGGCGGCCCGGGCCGCCTCGGTGATCTCCTCGTCCGTCGCGTCCGGCTTGGCGAAGCGCAGGTTGTCCGCGACCGAGGCGTGGAAGAGGTAGGTCTCCTGGGAGACCACACCGATCGAGCGGGCCAGCGAGTCGAAGTCGAGGTCGCGCACGTCCACCCCGTCGAGGGTGACCCGTCCGCCGGTGACGTCGTAGAGCCGGGGGACGAGGTAGCTGAGCGTGCTCTTGCCGGAGCCGGTCGGGCCGACCACGGCGAGCGAGCTGCCGGCCGGGACGGTGATGTCGATCCCCGTGAGGGTCGGACCGCTCTTGGCGTCGTACGCGAAGTGCACGTCCTCCAGCCGGACCTCGCCCCTGGCCCGGTCCAGGCGTACCGGGTCGGCGCGCTCGGTGATGTCCACCGGCAGGTCCAGGTACTCGAAGATGCGGGCGAACAGGGCGAGCGAGGTCTGGATCTGCACGCCGGTCGACAGCAGGCTGACGGCGGGCCGGAACAGGCCCTGCTGCAGGGTCACGAAGGCGACGAGGGTGCCGACCGACAGCGAGGGGGCGCCCGTCTGGAGGGCCATGCCGGCGGCCCAGTAGATGAGCGCGGGCATGGCGGCCATGACGATGCCGATGGTCGACATCCGCCAGCGCCCGGCCATGCTGGAGCGCACCTCGAGGCCGACGAGCTTCTCCGACTCCTCGGAGAACGCGTCGGTGAGGGAAGCGGAGCGGCCCATCGTGCGGCCCAGCAGGATCCCGCTCACCGACAGCGACTCGGTGACGGTCGCGGCCATGGCGGCCATCTGCTTCTGCCGCTGGGTGGTGATCCTCTTGCGCTCGCGGCCGACCCGCCGGCTGATCCACACGAAGAGCGGGAGCAGGAGCAGCGAGACCAGGGTGAGCCGCCAGTCGAGCGCGAGCATCGCGACGACGGTGGCGATGACCGCCGTCAGGTTGGAGACGAGGGAGGTCGCGGTGGAGGTGACGGTGGCCTGCATGCCGCCGATGTCGTTGGCTATGCGGGACTGCACCTCGCCGGTGCGGGTCCGGGTGAAGAAGGCCAGCGGCATGCGCTGGAGCTGAGCGTAGACGGCGGTGCGCAGGTCGTGCATGACGCGCTGGCCCACCGTGGTGGAGAGCAGGGTCTGGAGCACGCCGAAGACGCTGGTGACGACGGCGGTCAGGATCATGCCGAGCGCGAGCAGGCTCAGCAGCCCGGTACGGCCCTGCGGGATCGCGACGTCGAGGATCTCCTTCAGCAGGAAGGGAGAGGCGACGCCGACCAGCGAGGAGGCGCCGACCAGCAGGCCGACGACGGCGAGGCGGCCGCGGTAGGGCCGGAACAGGCGCACGATACGGCCGAGCTCGCGCGGCTGCTCGGCCGGGGCCGGACGGCTGGGGTCGAGGGATTCTTTCGAGGGGATCCACTTCGGTTCGTCGCGCATGGGCGCCTCTCGGGGTCGGGGTCAAGGCCATTGGAGCACAGGTCATTGTTACCTGTACTCACAATGAACGGCATCCTGATATTGTTCCCGGCATGAGCTCCGCCTCCGACACCGACCGCCTCCTCGCCGAACAGCTGCTGCGCCTGACCCGCAGGCTCCACCGGATCCAGAAGCGCCACATGGAACCGCTCGGGATCACTCCCGCCCAGAGTCGGCTGCTGCGCACGGTCTCGCACTACGAGGGCGCGGAGGCACCCCGAATGGCAGATCTCGCCGCCCGCCTGGAGGTCGTTCCCCGCGCCGTGACCACCCTGGTGGACGGCCTGGAAGCGGCCGGCTGCGTGCGCCGGGCGCCGGACCCCGCGAACCGCCGGGTCATCAGGATCGAGCTCACCGAAACCGGCCGCGCCACGCTGCGCCGCCTGCGCAACGCGCGAACCGACGCGGCAGAGGAGATCCTGGCTCCGTTGACCGCCGAACAGCGCGAGGTGCTCGGCGGTCTGCTGAACGCCCTGTCGGACGCCCCGGCGGAGCGCAGCTGCTGACGAGGCCACGCGTGGGCCGCGACGAGGCGAGGGGCCGCACATGCCGCTGCTGGAACCGGAGCCGGGGGCCCTGCGCCCGCGCCGCGTCAGCGGCCCCGCCCACGACCGGGTACCGGACCACCGGGCCGGCGGCACCCCGGAGCCGCTGCGCACCGAGCTGACCGAGCTGCTCGGCGCCGACAAGGTGCTGTGGAAGGTCTCCGACCTCGTCCGCTACGCCTCCGACGCCTCCCCCTACCGCTTCGTCCCCCAGGTCGTGGTGATCGCCGAGGACATCGACGACGTCTCCGCCGTGCTCTCGTACGCCCACGGCCGGCAGCGCGAGGTCGTCTTCCGCGCCGCCGGCACCTCCCTCAACGGCCAGGCCCAGGGCGAGGACATCCTCGTCGACGTACGCCGCCACTGGGCCGGTGTCGAGGTGCTGGAAGGCGGCCGGCGCGCCCGGATCCGGCCCGGCACCACCGTCCTGCGGGCCAATGCCGCCCTCGCCCGGCACGGCCGCGTCCTCGGCCCCGACCCGGCCAGCGCCCTCGCCTGCACGCTCGGCGGCGTCGTCGCCAACAACGCCTCGGGCATGACGGCGGGCACCACGAGGAACGCGTACCGCACGCTCTCCTCGCTCACCCTCGTCCTGCCGGGCGGCACCGTCGTCGACACGGCGGACCCGCTGGCCGACGAGGAGCTGGCGCGCGCCGAGCCCGCCCTGTGCCACGGGCTGATGGAGATCAAGGGGGAGATCGAGGCCGACCCGGAGCTGGTGGCCCGGATCCGCGCCAAGTACGAGATCAAGAACACCACCGGCTACCGGCTGGACGCCTACCTGGACGGCACCACCCCGGTGGAGATCCTGCGCGGGCTGATGGTCGGCTCGGAGGGGACCCTCGGCTTCATCTCCGAGGTCGTCTTCGACACCCTCCCGCTGGACCGCGAACTGTGCTCCGCCCTGCTCTTCTTCCCCTCGCTGCCCGCCGCGGCCGCGGCCGTGCCCCTCTTCAACGAGGCGGGCGCCCTCGCCGTGGAGCTGATGGACGGCAACACCCTGCGCGCCTCGGTCAGCGTCGCGGGCGTGCCCGCCGACTGGGCGGACCTGCCCAAGGACACCACCGCCCTCCTCGTGGAGTTCCGTGCCCCGGACGAAGCCGCCCTGGACGCGTACGAGAGCCGCGCGGCGCAGCTGCTCGGCGGACTGGACCTCGTGGCGCCGGTGGCCTCGGTCACCAACGCCTTCACCCGGGACCCGCGCACGATCAACGGCTACTGGAAGGCCCGCAAGGCCTTCGTCACCGCCGTGGGCGGCGCCCGGGCCCCCGGCACCACGCTGATCACCGAGGACTTCGCGGTACCGCCGTCCCGCCTCGCCGAAGCCTGCGGGGCACTCCTCGAACTCCAGGCGCGGCACGGCTTCGACGCGGCGGTCGCCGGTCACGCCGCACACGGCAACCTGCACTTCCTGCTCGCGTTCGACGCCGCGAACCCGGCCGACGTCGAACGGTACGCGGCCTTCATGGACGCCTTCTGCCGGCTCACCGTCGAGCGGTTCGACGGCTCCCTGAAGGCCGAGCACTCCACCGGACGCAACATGGCACCCTTCCTGGAACTGGAGTGGGGGCCCGGGGCCACCGAGCTGATGTGGCGCACCAAGCGCGTCGTCGACCCGGACGGGGTGCTCGCCCCGCGCATCCTCCTCGACCGCGACCCCCGGGCCCACCTGCGGGGCCTGAAGACGATCCCGCGGGTGGAGGCGGTGGCCGACCCGTGCATCGAGTGCGGGTTCTGCGAACCGGCCTGTCCCAGCGGGGACCTGACGACCACTCCGCGCCAGCGGATCGTGCTGCGCCGCGAGATGGTGCGCCAGCAGCCCGGCTCCAGGGTGCTCGACGGCCTGCTCGGCTCCTACGGCTACGACGCCGTCGACACCTGCGCGGGCGATTCCACCTGCAAGCTCGCCTGCCCGGTCGGCATCGACACCGGCACCCTGATGAGGGACTTCCGCCACCGCCGTCACAGCGCCCGCGAGGAACGCGCCGCCGCCCTGGCCGCTCGGCGGTTCGGAGCGGTGGAAGCCGCCGCCCGGCTGGCCGTGGCCGCCGCCGACCGGCTTGCGGACCGGGGCGGGGACGGACTGCTCGCGGCGCTCACGGAGGCCGCCCGCAAGGCGGTACGACCGGACCTGGTTCCGCGGTGGCTTCCGCAGATCCCCGGCGCCGCCGCACGCAGGCCGCCCGTCACCCGGCGGACGGGCGCCCGCGCCGTGTACTACCCGGCCTGCATCAACCGGATCTTCGGCAATCCCGGCGACCGGCCCGGCCCCTCGCTGCCGGAAGCCGTGGTCGCCGTGTCGGAGCGGGCCGGGAAGCCCGTGTGGATCCCGCGGGACGTGAGCGGCACCTGCTGCGCGACGATCTGGCACTCCAAGGGCTACGAGGCGGGCAGCCGCATCATGGCCAACCGCATCGTCGAGTCCGCCTGGGGCTGGACCGCCGGCGGGCGGCTGCCGCTGGTCGTCGATGCCTCCTCCTGCACGCTGGGCATCGCGCGCGAGGTGGTTCCCCTCCTGACGGAGGAGAACCGGGCCCTGCACGCGGAGCTGCGCATCGTCGACTCGGTCGTCTGGGCTGCCGAGGAACTGCTGCCGCACCTGGAGGTCCGCCGCACGGTGGGCTCCGCCGTCCTCCACCCCACCTGTTCGATGCGGCACTTGGGCGACGAGGCGCAGCTGCGGGCCGTCGCCGAGGCGTGCGCCGACGAGGTGGTGGTTCCGGTCGACGCGGGGTGCTGCGCCTTCGCCGGCGACCGGGGCATGCTGCACCCCGAGCTGACGGCCTCGGCGACGGCGCGCGAGGCCGCCGAGGTGACGGCCCGGACCTTCGACGCGCACCTGTCGGCGAACCGGATGTGCGAGGTGGGCATGGACCGGGCGACCGGCCGTTCCTACTCCTCGGTCCTGCTCGAACTGGAGCGCGCCACCCGCCCGTGAGCGCCGGTGTGCGCGGCCGGGCTGACCAGGCACGACTCGGCCGACGTCTGCGCAAACCTGCGTGTGACGGGCCTTCGCCGACGGAAAATCGATTGCCCGGCCGCCGTCCGGAAGGCGAACCTTGCACGGTTTGGACCACTCGAGCCGTCCTGGGGCCGTCATGCAGATCAGCGACCTTCCGTATCCGGATCCCGGCGTACCCGACGCTCGATCCGGTCCCCGGTTCCTGCTGTGGCTGGGCCGTGGCCAGCTGGGCGGCCAGGTCAAGAGCCTGGCCTGGGGGCTGGTGCACTTCTCCGGAGTCGCCGGACTCCCGTACGTGGTGGGGATGGGCGTCGGCGCGGTCGTCGACCGCGATTCCGGCCGGCTGCTGCTCGTCGGCGGGCTGCTGGTGCTGCTCGGCGTCGCCATCGCGCTCGGTGATTCCATGCTGCACCGCACCGCCGTCACCAACTGGATCACCGCCGCCGCACGCGTGCAGCAGCTGCTGGCGCGCAAGACCGCCGAACTGGGCTCCGCGCTGACCCGCCGGGTGGCCGCGGGCGAGGTGGTCGCGGTCTCCACCGGGGACGTGGAGAAGATCGGCTGGTTCGTCGAGGCCGTCTCACGCTTCCTGGCCGCACTGTTCGCGGTCGTCCTCATCTGTGTCGGCCTGCTGTTCCACGCACCCGAGCTGGGCGTGGTCGTGGCGATCGGGGTACCTCTGGTCGCCCTGGCCGCGCTGCCGCTGCTGCCCCGCGCCACCCAGCGCGCGGACGTCCAGCGGGAGAAGGCGGGCAAGGCCACCGAACTGGCCTCCGACACCGTCGCGGGCCTGCGGGTGCTGCGCGGCATCGGCGGCGAGGAACTCTTCCTCGGCCGCTACCGCGAGGCCTCCCAGGAGGTCCGCAAGGCGGCCGTGCGCAGCGCCCGGATGTGGGCGCTGATCTCCGCGATCCAGGTGCTCCTGCCGGGGGCGCTGCTGATCACGGTGGTCTGGTACGGCGCCACGCTGGTGGGGGACGGGCGCACCGGGGTGGGTGAACTCGTCGCGGCGTTCAGCGCGGTGGCGACGATGCTCTACCCGCTGCGCCACTTCGAGGAGCTGGCCATGGCGTACTCCTTCTCCCGGCCTTCCGCCCAGCGGGCCGCCCGGGTGCTCTCCCTGACCCGTACGGACGCCGCCGAGCGTCCGGCGGCCGCGGTCGCGGCGAAGGTGCCGCCTCCGGGAGGGGACCTGTACGACCCGGAGACCGGGCTGCTGGCCCCCGCGGGCCGGTTCACCGCCGTGGTGTGCGGTGACCCGGACCTGGCGGGACGGCTCGCGGAGCGGCTCGGCGGCCATCCGACGGACGCGGCCGCCGACGGACCCCCGGTCCTGCTGGGCGGCGTCGCGCTGGACGGCCTCGACCTGGACACCGCCCGCAGGCTGGTCCTCGTACAGGACAAGGATCCGGTCCTGCTGTCCGGAACCCTGCGCGAGCTGTTCGCCGTGCCGTCCTCCGGGACGGTCGAGGCCGGTGCCGCCCTGGCGGCGGCCCAGTGCGCGGACGTGCTGGAGGCGCTGCTGCAGTCGGCGCCGGACGGGGTGGAGGATCCGATGGACGCGCGGATCACCGAGCGCGGCCGGTCGCTGTCCGGCGGGCAGCGCCAGCGGCTCGCCCTGGCACGGTCCCTGGTGACCGACCCGGAGGTGCTGGTGCTGGACGAGCCGACCTCGGCGGTCGACTCGCACACCGAGGCACGGATCGCGGAGGGGATCGCGGCGCTGCGCGCCGGGCGCACGACCGTGGTGCTGGCGTCCTCGCCGCTGCTGCTGGACCGGGCCGACCGGGTCGTCCTCGTCCACGCGGGCGCGGTGGCGGCGGCCGGTACGCACCGCGAGCTGCTGCACGGCGAGCCGCTCTACCGGGCGGTGGTCACCCGTGAGACGGAGGACGAGCAGCGGCTCGCCCGCGCGGAACTGGCCGAGCTGGAAGAAGCACTCACAGAAATCGAGGAATCCGCATGATCGGCGTGGCACGGCCGGATCACGATCCGGCGGCCCCGGAATCGGCCGCGACCCTGCCGGTGGGCACCTCGGCGACCGTAACGGGTTATGTGCGCGAGCTGCTGCGGCGCCACCGGAGGGCCTTTGTGGTGCTCGTGACGGTCAACGCGGTCGCAGTGACGGCCTCCATGGTCGGCCCGTACCTGCTGGGCCGGGTCGTCGACGATCTCGCCGCGGGGGTGCGCGAGCTCCATCTGGAGCGCATGGCGCTGCTGTTCGCGCTGGCGCTCGCCGTACAGACCTTCTTCGTCCGCCAGGTGCGGCTGCGCGGGGCGATGCTCGGTGAGGAGATGCTCGCCGATCTGCGCGAGGACTTCCTGGTGCGGTCGGTGGGGCTGCCGCCGGGCGTGCTGGAGCGGGCCGGTACGGGCGATCTCCTGTCGCGGATCACCACCGACATCGACCGGCTGGCCAACGCGATGCGCGAGGCCGTCCCGCAGCTGGCCATCGGCGTGGTGTGGGCGGGCCTCTTGTACGGTGCGCTGGCGGTGACCGCGCCGCCGCTGGCGCTGGCCGCGCTGGTGGCGCTGCCGGTGCTGGTGATCGGCTGCCGCTGGTACTTCCGGCGGGCGCCTTCGGCGTACCGCTCGGAAGCGGCCGGATACGCGGCGGTCGCGGCCGCGCTCACCGAGACGGTGGACGCGGGCCGCACGGTGGAGGCGCACCGCCTCGGGCCGCACCGGATCGCGCTCTCGGAGCGCCGGATCAAGGAGTGGACGGCGTGGGAGCGGTACACGCTGTTCCTGCGGACGGTCCTGTTCCCGGTCATCAACGTCACGTACGTGACGATCCTCGGCGCCGTGCTGATGATCGGCGGCTACTGCGTGCTGCGGGGCTGGATGTCGGTGGGGCAGCTGACCACGGGTGCGCTGCTCGCCCAGATGATGGTCGATCCGATCGGCCTGATCCTGCGCTGGTACGACGAACTGCAGATCGCCCAGGTGTCGTTGGCCCGGCTGGTGGGCGTGCGGGAGATCGAGCCGGACGCCGGGGACGCGGCGGTGCGGCCGGAGGGCCGGGACGTGCGGGCGGACGAGGTGCGCTTCGGCTACCGGGAGGGCGTGGACGTCCTGCACCGGGTGTCGATGTCCGTGCCGCCGGGCACCCGGATGGCGCTGGTGGGCCCTTCGGGTGCGGGCAAGTCCACGCTGGGCCGGCTGCTCGCGGGCATCTACGCTCCGCGCACCGGTGAGATCACCCTCGGCGGGGCGCGGCTGTCGCAGATGCCGGCGGAGCGGGTGCGCGAGCACGTGGCGCTGGTCAACCAGGAGCACCACGTGTTCGTGGGCTCGCTGCGGGACAACCTGCGGCTGGCCAGGGCGGGTGCGGGCGACGCGGAGTTGTGGGCGGCTCTGGGCGCGGTGGACGCGGACGGCTGGGCGCGCGCCCTGGAGTCCGGTCTGGACACCGAGGTCGGTTCCGGCGGGACGGCGCTGACCCCGGCCCAGGCGCAGCAGATCGCGCTGGCCCGGCTGGTGCTGGCGGACCCTCACACGCTGGTGCTGGACGAGGCGACCTCGCTGCTGGACCCGCGGGCCGCACGGCACCTGGAGCGGTCGCTGGCCCGGGTACTGGACGGGCGTACGGTCATCGCGATCGCCCACCGCCTGCACACCGCGCACGACGCGGACGTGATCGCGGTGGTCGAGGCCGGCCGGATCAGCGAACTGGGCTCGCACGACGAACTGGTCGCGGCCGACGGCGCGTACGCGGCACTGTGGCGCTCCTGGCACGGCTGACGCGCGCTCCGCGGGTGCGGTCCGGACCCGGAGGTCCGACCCGGGTCCAAGTCGGGCCCACGCGGCGGTCCGATCCGGCGGTCCGGCTGCCCTCGCGTAACCCCTCCCGGGGGGACTATATGAATCCGAGGGCCGACGCCCCGCCGAAGCCGCCCAGCAGGACGAACACCGGCATGAGGAGCTTGAGCTCCACCCAGCTGCCGGCCCGGAAGCGCATCATCTTCGGCGGGCCGATCGGGTACCAGCGCTTGCCGGCGATCGGGAGGGGCCACAGGACCGGGCAGCCGGAGACCGTCAGGGCGTCGCCGATGTCGTGGACGAGGGCGCCGAGCAGGATCGGCAGGCCGAGCCAGAGGTACTCCTGGCCCGGACCGGTGAACAGCCAGCCCGCGCCGTTGCCGGGCTGGTCGAGCACCCCGGCCAGGATCCACGCACTGGTGGCACCCAGCAGCCAGACCAGGACGTCGCTGGACATCCGGGCGGCCCTCCACAGCAGGCCTTCCACCGCCAGCACCAGGTGGACGAAGAGCAGCGCGAGCACGCCCCAGCGGTCGGCGGTCGCGGCGAGCGCGGAGGCACCGCCGCCGATCAGGACGGCCCAGACCCAGGTGTGGGTGAGAGTGCGGTGGCCCCCGCTGCGGCGGGCGTCCTTCGGTGAGCGGGTGGCCTTGTAGACGGCGTAGGAGATCTTGTCGACCACCTCGCACAGGCCCCGGGACAACGGCCCGAAGGCGCGCGAGATCGTCGCCGACTTGTGGTCGAGGTCGGGGGCCAGGGCTGCTCCGGCGCAGATCAGCGCCCCGACGACGAGCACCGGCCACGGCATGGGGTGCCCGGCCGCCGCGGTCGCCGCGCCCACCCCCAGCCAGGCCGCTGCCCCCGAGAGTGAATGCGCCGGACCCATCATGGTCGTTCCCCGCCCCGGTGGTGTGGTGTCTGGTGTCGTCTTCCAGCTCTGTCGACGGCCCCGCCGGGGCCGTGTCGACGGCACAGCGTACAGTCGATGATCTTCCTTCCGTCCGCCGGTTCCCTCTTCCGGGGGGAAGGCAGGCAAGATGGGGGGCGTGACCCTCATTGATCAGCTCCCGCCGAACGCCGACCCCGACGCCCTCTTCGAGGCTTTCTCCTCGTGGGCGGAGGACCAGGGCATCACCCTGTACCCGGCTCAGGAGGAGGCACTGATCGAGGTCGTCTCCGGGGCGAACGTGATCCTTTCCACCCCGACCGGCTCCGGCAAGAGCCTGGTCGCCGCGGGAGCGCACTTCACCGCGCTGGCCCAGGACAAGGTGACCTTCTACACCGCCCCGATCAAGGCCCTGGTGTCGGAGAAGTTCTTCGACCTGTGCAAGCTCTTCGGCACCGAGAACGTCGGCATGCTGACCGGCGACGCCTCCGTGAACGCCGACGCCCCGGTGATCTGCTGCACCGCCGAGGTCCTGGCCTCCATCGCCCTGCGCGACGGCAAGCACGCCGACATCGGCCAGGTCGTGATGGACGAGTTCCACTTCTATGCCGAGCCGGACCGCGGCTGGGCCTGGCAGATCCCGCTGCTGGAACTGCCGCAGGCCCAGTTCATCCTGATGTCGGCGACCCTCGGCGACATGAAGCGGTTCGAGGAGGACCTGACCCGGCGGACCGGCCGGCCCACCTCCGTGGTCCGCTCCGCGACCCGGCCCGTTCCGCTGTCGTACGAGTACGTGACCACGCCGATCACCGACACGATCACCGAGCTGCTGGAGACCCGGCAGGCCCCCGTGTACATCGTGCACTTCACCCAGGCCCAGGCGGTCGAGCGGGCGCAGTCGCTCATGAGCATCAACATGTGCACCCGCGAGGAGAAGGACAAGATCCAGGAGCTGATCGGCAATTTCCGCTTCACCACCAAGTTCGGCCAGAACCTCTCCCGCTACGTCCGGCACGGCATCGGCGTGCACCACGCGGGCATGCTGCCCAAGTACCGGCGCCTGGTGGAGAAGCTGGCGCAGGCCGGTCTGCTGAAGGTGATCTGCGGAACCGACACGCTCGGCGTCGGCGTCAACGTCCCGATCCGCACGGTGCTGTTCACCGCGCTCACCAAGTACGACGGCAACCGGGTCCGCACGCTGCGCGCCCGCGAGTTCCACCAGATCGCCGGCCGCGCCGGCCGGGCCGGCTTCGACACGGCGGGCTATGTGGTCGCCCAGGCGCCCGAGCACGTCATCGAGAACGAGAAGGCGCTCGCCAAGGCGGGCGACGACCCGAAGAAGCGCCGCAAGGTCGTGCGCAAGAAGGCTCCCGAGGGCTTCGTCGCCTGGTCGGACACGACCTTCGAGAAGCTCATCGCCGCCGACCCGGAGGCGCTGACCTCGCGCTTCAAGGTCACCAACATCATGCTGCTGTCGGTCATCGCCCGTCCGGGCGACGCCTTCCAGGCGATGCGCCACCTGCTCGAGGACAACCACGAGCCGCGCAAGGCGCAGCTGCGGCACATCCGCCGGGCCATCGCGATCTACCGCTCGCTGCTGGACGGCGGCGTGGTCGAGAAGCTCGACACCCCGGACGCGGAGGGCCGCACGATCCGGCTCACCGTCGACCTCCAGCAGGACTTCGCGCTCAACCAGCCGCTGTCCACCTTCGCGCTGGCCTCCTTCGACCTGTTGGACCCGGAGTCCCCCTCCTACGCGCTGGACATGGTGTCCGTCGTCGAGTCCACGCTGGACGACCCGCGCCAGATCCTTGCCGCCCAGCAGAACAAGGAACGGGGCATGACAGTCGGCCAGATGAAGGCCGACGGGATCGAGTACGAGGAGCGGATGGAGCGTCTCCAGGACGTCACCTATCCCAAGCCGCTCGAAGAGCTGCTCCTGCACGCCTACGACGTGTACGCCAAGAGCCACCCGTGGGTGCGCGACCACCCGGTCTCCCCGAAGTCGATCATCCGCGACATGTACGAACGCGCGATGACCTTCACCGAGTTCACCTCCTACTACGAGCTGGCCCGCACCGAGGGCATCGTGCTGCGCTATCTGGCGAGCGCGTTCAAGGCGCTGGACCACACCATCCCCGACGACCTCAAGTCCGAAGACCTCCAGGACCTGATCGAGTGGCTCGGCGAACTGGTCCGCCAGGTCGACTCCAGCCTGCTGGACGAATGGGAGCAGCTGGCGAACCCGGAGGTGGAGACGGCGGAGCAGGCCCAGGAGAAGGCCGACCAGGTCAAGCCGGTCACGGCCAACGCGCGCGCCTTCCGCGTCCTGGTCCGCAACGCCATGTTCCGCCGGGTGGAGCTGGCCGCCCTGGACCACGTCAACGTGCTGGGCGAGCTGGACGCCGAGTCGGGCTGGGACGCGGACGCCTGGGGCGAGGCCATGGACGGCTACTGGGACGAGTACGACGACCTGGGCACCGGGCCCGACGCGCGCGGCCCGAAGCTGCTCCAGATCGAGGAGGACCCGGCGCACGGTCTGTGGCGCGTCCGCCAGACCTTCGCGGACCCCAACGGCGACCATGGCTGGGGCATCAGTGCCGAGGTCGACCTGGCGGCGTCCGACGAGGAGGGCCGGGCCGTCATCCGGGTCACCTCGGTGGGCGAGCTCGGCTCGCTCTGAGCACGCATCCCCACGCCGACGGCCCACCGGCCCCGCCGACTCCCGCTTCCCGCCGGCTCCGCCCGGCCCTGACAGTGGAGAACCTCTGATGACGAACCCCGCCGAGAGACTCGTCGACCTGCTCGACCTGGAGCAGATCGAGGTCAACATCTTCCGCGGCGCCAGCCCCCAGGAGTCCCTCCAGCGCGTCTTCGGCGGCCAAGTCGCCGGGCAGGCACTGGTCTCCGCGGGCCGCACCGTGGAGAGCGACCGCCCGGTCCACTCACTGCACGCGTACTTCCTGCGCCCCGGCATCCCCGGGGTGCCGATCGTGTACCAGGTGGAGCGGGTGCGCGACGGGCGGTCCTTCACCACGCGCCGGGTCACCGCGGTCCAGCAGGGCAAGACGATCTTCAATCTCACCGCCTCCTTCCACCATCCGGAGGAGGGCAGCATCGAGCACCAGCTGCCTCCTCACCACGTCCCCCATCCGGAGACGCTCCCCAAGGTCGCGGACGAGATCCGCGAGCACCTCGGGGCGCTGCCGGAGTCGCTGGAGCGGATGGCCCGCCGCCAGCCCTTCGACATCCGGTACGTGAACCGGCTCCGCTGGACCCCCGAGGAGCTCAAGGACGCCGATCCGCGCAGCGCGGTGTGGATGCGGGCGGTCGGCCCGCTGGGCGACGACCCGCTCGTGCACACCTGCGCCCTCACCTACGCCAGTGACATGACCCTCCTCGATGCCGTGCGCATCCCGGTGGAACCGCTGTGGGGGATGCGCGGGTTCGACATGGCGAGCCTCGACCACGCCATGTGGTTCCACCGGCCGTTCCGCGCGGACGAGTGGTTCCTGTACGACCAGGAGTCCCCCATCGCGCACGGCGGCCGGGGCCTGGCCCGGGGCCGCATCTACGACCTGGAGGGCAGACTGCTGGTCTCCGTGGTCCAGGAAGGCCTCTTCCGCCCTTATCCCGCCACGCCTCCTCGGCCTGCCCCTTAGGCCGTTTCTTTCGGATCTGGCTCCCCCAGCTACCGCTGGGAGGTGCCCCCAGACCCGCGTCGCCCGGCAAGATCCGAAAGAGACGACCTAGTCCGGGAAGCCCCCGCCGTCCCAGCCCGCCACGAAGAACCGAGCACACCCATGCCCACCCCGGCCCTCCCCTGCCCCTGCGGGCTGCCCGCCGCCTACCCGGAGTGCTGCGGCCGCTTCCACTCCGGTGCGGCGCAGGCCCCCACCGCCGAACGCCTGATGCGGTCCCGTTTCAGCGCCTTCGCCGTCGGCGACACCGCCTACCTGCTGCGCTCCTGGCATCCCTCGACCCGCCCGGACCGGCTCGACCTGGACCCCGGCCAGCGCTGGGAGCGGCTGGAGATCCTCGCCACCGAGCGCGGCGGGATGTTCGAGACGGAGGGCTCGGTGGAGTTCCGGGCGCACTACCGCGAAGGCAGGCACACGGGCTCGCTGCACGAGCACAGCGCCTTCTCCCGCGAGGCCGGTGCCTGGGTCTACGTCGGCCCCCTCGCCCCCGTCGAGTTCGACTGACCACGGGCCCCCGTCAGGGCGAAGTCCAGGCTGGTGCGGTACCAGTGGACCTCCTGCGGCGACTCGGCCTTCAACAGCCGCAGCGCCACGGCCGCGGACGCCGGCGCCTGCGGGTGCCCGTACGGCGGGGGCGGGGCGAGGGCGGCCAGGACGATCCGCTCCGCCGGGTCGGGCACGGCCCGCCGCAGCTCTTCTTCCGGGAGGACGGACGCCAGGACCGCGGCACGCTCCCAGGGATCGGCGGTCCGTCTCAGCAGCAGCCCGACGTGCCGCCCGCGCCACGTGCGCGGGCGCAGGTCCGCCTTGGTCTCGAGCAGCTTCCGGTCCGCCGGCGGTGCGACGCCACGCAGCCGCGCCGGCTCGCGCTCCGCGAACTCCCTCAGCTCCGCGGTCAGGTAGAGCCAGACGACCGCCCGGTACCGGTTGATCCGGTAGCCGACGGGGGTCAGGTGCCCGCAGCGGGCGAGCCGGGTGAACCGGCTCGGCCCGACCCCCAGTACGCCGGCCGCCGCCTCCGCCCCGGCCACGGTCGCGACCCGTTCGCGCAGGGCCTGCGGCCCGCCCTCACCCGGGCCGCCCTCGGCGGCCTTGACCCGGTCCAGCTCGGCCCGCGCGTAGCGCGCGCCGCGGCCGGGCGCCGAAGGCCCGGCGCGCACGATCCCCAGCTGCACGGCCCGGGCGAACTCCCCCCGGGTCAGGCCCAGTTCCGCGGCGGCCTGGACGCCGCCCACCAGCACCTCGGCCTGCTCGTCTGCACGTAGGGCATCGGGACGGCTTCCGGCGGGCACGGTCTCCCGGAGCGCGGTCCCCGCCCCGGTCCCCGCCCGCGTCCCCGGCCCGGTCCGCGTCACCGTCCCCGGCCCGGTCCGCGTCACCGTCGTCGTCATCATGGTCGCTGTCATCATCACGGTCTCCCCCACGAGCATCGATTACTCTGTGTGAAGACCGTAACTCAGCGCAACGACACCCCGCGAGGCCTGTGGACAACTCAACCGCCGGTGATGCGCCGCTCCGCGACACCCAGGTGCTCACCGACCCGGTTGACCAACAGCGTCATCTCGTACGCGACCTGCCCGATGTCCGCCTCGGAGGCGCTGAGCACGCACAGGCAGCTGCCCGCGCCCGCGGCCATCACGAAGAGCACCCCCTCGTCGTACTCGACCATCGTCTGGCGGACCTCCCCGGCCCGGAAGTGCCGGCCCGACCCTTTCGCGAGGCTCTGCAGCCCGGCCGCCACAGCCGCCAGGTGCTCCGCGTCCTCCCGAGCCAGCCCGGCGCTCGCGCCCGTCACCAGGCCGTCGTTGGACAGCACCACCGCATGCCGCACCTGTTGGACCCTGCGCGTCAGGTCGTCCAGCAGCCAGTCGAGCTGCTTGTCCAGTGCCATGTCGAGCCCCTCCCCGTCGACGCCGCCCAACCGGCCGCGCCGCGCCCCGCGTAGTCGTTCCGCAAGCCTTCCCCACCAGTGCCTTTCCGGCAAGGAGGATGTACTCATGGCGAAGAAGATGACTCAACGGGAATGGCGGGCGTTCGTCTCGCACTCCACCCGTACCGGAAAGCTCTCCACCGTGCGCGAGGACGGCAGCCCCCACGTCGCACCCATCTGGTTCGTACTGGACGGCGACTCCTTCGTGTTCAACACCGGCAAGGACACCGTTAAAGGGCGCAACCTGGCCCGTGACGGCCGGGTCGCACTGTGCGTGGACGACGACCGGCCGCCGTTCTCCTACGTCGTGCTCCACGGGCGCGCCGAGATCAACGAGCACGGCGACGACCCGGACGCGAACCTCCACTGGGCGACCAGGATCGGCGCCCGCTACATGGGCGAGGAGCGCGCGGAGGCCTTCGGCCGCCGCAATGCCGTGCCGAGCGAGCTCCTCGTCCGGGTCCGGATCGACAAGGTGACCGCCCTCGCCGGGATCTCGGACTGATCGACCATCCGGTCGGTACGGACGGCCGGTTCACACCGGACCGGCCTGCGGCTCCACCGAGTCCAGCAGCCGGGCGGTGTGCACCCGCCCGGCGTACTCGACCAGCCTGATCAGTACTTCCTTCCCCGAGTCCTTGTCCCGCGCGTCGCACAGCACCACCGGTGTCCCCTGGGCCAGGTCCAGCGCCGTCGACACGTCGTGGGCACCGTAACGCCGCGCGTCGGTGAAGCAGTTGACGGCCACCACGAACGGGATGCGCCGGTGCTCGAAGTAGTCCACCGCCGGGAAGCAGTCCTCCAGCCGCCGCGTGTCGGCGAGCACCACCGCACCCAGCGCCCCTTGGGACAGCTCGTCCCACAGGAACCAGAACCGGTCCTGGCCCGGCGTGCCGAACAGGTAGAGGGACAGCCCGGACCGGATGGTGATCCGCCCGAAGTCCATGGCCACGGTCGTGGTCGTCTTCTGGTCCACCCCACCCGTGTCGTCGACGAGTTCGCCCGCCTCGCTCAGCAACTCCTCCGTCCGCAGCGGCCTGATCTCGCTCACCGCGCCCACCAGCGTGGTCTTGCCGACCCCGAAGCCGCCCGCCACGAGGATCTTCAGTGCGAGCGCGGCCAGTTCGGTGTCGTCCCCGGGACCGGGATCCGCCGGTCCGTCGTCGTACAGTCCCATCACAGCGCTCGCAATCCCTCGATGACTTCCCGCAGAATCCGCTCGTCCGGCAGCTGTGCGGGCGGTACCGGCCTCCTGACCTTCACGTGCCCGCCCTCCAACAGGTCGCCCAGGAGCACCCGCACCACCCCCACGGGCAGGTCGGCGTCGGCGGCGAGCTCCGCCACCGACTGGGTTTCGGACCGGCAGAGTCCGAGCAGTGCCCGGTGCTCCGGCCCGAGCAGCGACTCGGCAGCCGCGTCGGTGCCCTCCGGATCCACGACGACCAGCGCGATCAGGTCGAAGCGGACCCCGTGGGGTCCCGGCTTCGTACGCCCGCCCGTCATCGCGTACGGACGCACGAGGGGGCCCGCGTCGGCGTCGTACCACTGGCCGTCCATGTGCCGGACCGCCGCCCTCAGCCGGCGGCCGGCGGCCGCGCCGCGAACCGGGGCGGGGTATACAGGTGCTCGCCGACCCGCTTCACCAGGCGGGCCATCTCGTACGCGATCAGCCCGATGTCGGCGCCGGCCCCGCTGAGTACGGCCAGACAGGATCCGTCCCCGGCGGCCGCGACGAAGAGGAAGCCCTCGTCCATCTCGACCATGGTCTGGCGCACGCCCCCGGCGTGGAAGTGGCGGCCCGCGCCCTTGGCCAGGCTGTGGAAGCCGGAGGCCACGGCGGCCAGGTGCTCCGCGTCCTCCCGGCTCAGCGCGCTGGAGGCGCCGACCGGCAGGCCGTCGTTGGACAGGACCACGGTGTGCCGGACCTCCCGGACCCGCAGCACGAGGTCGTCCAGCAGCCAGTCCAGTTCGCCGGACCTGCGGATACCGCCGTCGAGGCCGATTCTCTGGTGTTCGATCATCACACTTCTCCTTTTCTGCCTGCGCCGCCTTGACGGCCCTCACGGCCCTCACGGCCCTCACGGCTCTCACGGCCTTCATGCTCTTCGCTGCCTGCGTGCGGGGAGTTCTCCCGGGCGCCGCGGACCCATCCGGCCCGGTAGGCGGCCATCCGGTCCCGGGCCTGCTCCGGACTGCGCGCCGGCCGCTCCTCGGCGGGGCGCCCGCCCGCCGGTGCCGTGGGGGCGGGGCCCTCGCGCAGCTGCGGGACGAGGCTGGCCTGGCGCACGCGGCGCGGCAGTTCCGTCACGGAGGCGGCGGGGGCGGTGACGTACGTACCGGTGACCGTGCCGCCCGCAGTACCCGGGGGGCGCGGCCGCAGCGCGGCCACCGGGGCGGGGCGGGGCTGCGCCCGCGTGGCAGCGGGGGCGGGATCCGGGTCCGGGAGTCCGCGCGCGTCCTCCCGTACGACGGTCATCGCGGGCGGCTGCTCCGCCTCGAGCGCCGCCGGAGCCGGGGTCGGGGCCGGTGCGGGCACCGCCACGGGCTCCGGGGCCGCGGACCGCGCCGCGGCGCCCGCCCCAGGCCGGGGCTCCGGCCGGGGCTCCGACTCGGGGGCACCGGCCGTGATCGCGCCCTGGAGCAGGGAGTTCGGCAGCAGTACGACAGCGGTGGTACCCCCGTACGGTGACGTCCGCAGGTGCACCTTCACCCCGTGCCGGGATGCGAGGCGGCTGACGACGAAGAGCCCGAGCCTGTCGCTGTCGAAGAGGTCGAGCGCCTCGGACTGCTCGATGCGCCGGTTGGCGTCGCTCAGGGTCTCGCGGCCCATGCCGAGCCCGCGGTCCTCGACCTCCAGGACGTAGCCGGCGCCGACCGGCTCGCCGCTGACCCGGACCTTGGTGTGGGGCGGGGAGAATTGGGCGGCGTTCTCGATGAGTTCGGCCAGCAGGTGGGTGAGGTCGGCGACGGCTCCCCCGACCACGGCGGCCTCCGCGAGCTGGCGCACCTCCACGCGGGGGTAGTCCTCGATCTCGGAGACGGCGGCCCGTACGACGTTCGTGAGCGGGACCGGCATCCGCCAGGCCCGGCCCGGGGCCGCACCCGAGAGGATGATCAGGCTCTCGGCGTGCCGGCGCATGCGCGTGGTCAGGTGGTCGAGGCGGAACAGATCGCCGAGTTCGTTCGGGTCGTCCGCGCGCCGTTCCATCGAGTCCAGCAGGGTGAGCTGCTTGTGCACGAGGACCTGGCTGCGACGGGCGAGGTTGACGAAGACGCCGGAGACGCCGCTGGCCAGCTCCGCCCGTTCGACGGCGGCGCTGAGCGCGGCCCGGTGGACGGTGGCGAGGGCCTCCCCGACCTGGGTGATCTCGTCCTCGGCGGGCGGCCCGGCGGGGGTTTCGGCGGCGATGTCGATGTCCTGGCCGGCGCGGAGCCGCTCCATGGCGTACGGGAGCTTGCGGTGCGCGATGTCCAGCGCCGTGTTGCGCAGCGAGACCAGCTCCACGACCAGGACGCGGCCGATGCGGACGGAGATGACCAGCGAGGCGGCGACGGCGGCGAGGCCCAGCAGCACGGCGGCTCCGGCCGGGCCGAGGGCCCCCGCGGCGAACGGGTCGGAACGGTCGGCGGCCGCGGCGTGCGCGGCTGCCTCGATCTCGCGCAGGGAGGCGGCGATGCCGGTGTGGGCGGCCTCCCACCCGGCGGGCGCCCCGCGCACCTCCTTGGCCGTGCCGGCGGCCACCGCCCGGTCCTCGGCTGCGGTGAGGTCGGCGTAGGCGGCGCTCTTGGCGACGGACTGCCAGGCGGCCTGCTGGGCCGGGGGCAGGTCGCGGGTCGCGGAGGCGGTGAGGGCGCGACGGGTCTCGATGGTGCCGGTCAGCTGCCGAAGCGTTTCGGCGCTGCGCGGGCCCGGTACCGCGAGCAGTGCGTCCTCCCGGGAGAGGAGTTCCCCGGCCCGGGCGAGTTCCAGCAGGACCCGGGAGTCGGGACCGAGTTCGGCGTGCGCTCCGCCGGTCAGGGCGCCGCCCACGGCGAGGGCCGCGTCGACCACGCGGGTGTAGATCTCGTACGCGGCTTCGGGGGTGGCGCGGCGGCCGGTGATGTCCTTGCGGGCGGATTCCAGGGCCTCGGCGTCGGCGACGAACGCGCCCAGGCGGACCACGATGTCCGAGCCGTAGTCGCCGGAGTCGGCCGCGGTGTTGCGCTCCCCCAGCCGCAGCCGCCGGACGGCAGCGTCGGTGCGGCGGGCCTGCTGGTCCAGGGCGGCCAGGTCGGCGGCGGAATCGGCGAGGAGGCGGACGGCGGCCCGCCGCTCGGCCTGGAGCTCGGTGACGGCGGCGGCGACGGGGGTGCGTATCTCGGTGTCGACCTGCTGGACGCGGCTGAGCCGGGCGATGTCCTGGGCGGTGCTGACGGTGGCGAAGGCCCAGAGGGCGAGGAGGGAGACGACGGGGACCATCAGCAGCGAGACGATCTTCGCGCGGACGGTGGCTGGGCGCAGTCGCAGTCGCGGGCCGCGGTCGTGCGGTGGCCGCGCGGCCTGGGCGGGCCGGGGGCCCGGGGCGGGCTGGTGGAGCGCCTGCTGCGGGTGTTCGTCAGCCGGCGGACCGGCGTGGGCCCGGCGGCCCGTTCCCGCGCCGTGGCCGTGGCCGTGGCCGCCCGCCGGCGCGGGGAGCCGCGGCGCCGCTGCTTCCGGTTGTCTGCGGGGTCTGCGCATGGGCTCCTCGTTCCGGTGCGGTACCGACAGGTGCGGGTGGTGCGGGTGGTGCGGGGGTGCGTACGGGCCGTGCGGTGCGGGCGGGCGGGGGGCGGGCGGGCGGGCGGGCGGGCGGGGGGACGGTGCTCGCCTGCGGGTCTTCAGTGGGCGGCCGCGGCCCGCTCCCCCAGGCTGCGGACGGAGTCGGAAGCCGCCCGCTCGTCGGCGGTGGGCGACAGCGCGACGAAGGCGGCGGTGATGAACAGGTAGGAGCCCAGTCCGACGGCGAGCGGGAAGATGAACTGCAGGGCCGTGGCGCCGGGCAGGGCGGCGTCGGAGGGGCTGACGCTGACGGCGACCGCGGTCATCCCCGTGTAGTGCATGCTGCTGACGGCGGCGCCCATGACCAGCGAGGCGACGGCCACGGCCACCGGTGACTTGATGTTGAGCGCGGCCCAGAGGGCAGCGGTGGCCGCGACCACGGCGATGCCGACGGAAAGTCCGACGGTGAGCGGGTCGTAGGAGACGTGCCCGTGCAGGCGCAGGGCCGCCATGCCCAGGTAGTGCATGCTGGCGACGCCGAGACCGGTGGTGAGACCGCCCAGGACGAGGGCCCGGCCGCGGTCCTTGCCGTAGCCGACCGCGAACACCCCGGCGCCGACGACCAGCATGGCGACGATCAGGCTGAGGACGGTGAGCGGAACGTTGTAGTGGATCTCGGTGCCCGTGACCTCGAAGCCGAGCATCGCGACGAAGTGCATCGTCCAGATGCCGGTGCCGATCGCGGAGGCCGCGGTGAGGAGCCAGTTGCGGCGGGAGGTTCCGGTCGCGGCGAGCGCGCGGACGGTGCAGCGCAGGCCGAGGGCGGCGCCGATGGATGCCATCACGTATGACAGCACGGGTGTCAGCCAGCCGTAGGCGGCGTGGTCCAGGTGTCCCAGGTGTCCCATGGCCAACGGACGCTAGTCCGGGTGAGGGCGCGAACAGGGGGCGCATTCCGAAAGCCGCTGTAACTGCTGGAATATGACAGAGATACGTTCATCTTCGATCACGGCGCGTGCCACCTTGCGCACGGTCCGCAGACCCGTGCGCCCCGCCGGTGGGGGATCATGGGCGCATGAGCGAAGACCACACACACGTGCAGGAGTTCTTCGGAGCGCGCGCCGCCGACTGGGACCGCAAGTTCCCCGAGGACGCGCCCGCCTTCGCGACCGCCGTCGCCGAGTTCGGACTGCGGCCCGGCGACCGCGTGCTCGACGCGGGCTGCGGCACCGGGCGGGCCCTGGCCCCGCTGCGCGCGGCCGTCGGGCCCGCCGGCACCGTGCTCGGGGCCGACCTCACCCCTCAGATGCTGGCCGAGGCGCAGCGGGCGGGGCGGGACGCGCAGGGCGCGCTGCTGCTCGCGGACGCTGCCCGGCTGCCGCTGCGCGACGGGGCGCTGGACGCGGTGTTCGCCGCCGGACTCATCGCGCACCTGCCGGACCCGGCCGAGAACCTGCGCGAACTGGCCCGGGTGGTCCGCCCCGGCGGCCGGCTCGCACTGTTCCACCCGATCGGGCGGGCGGCCCTCGCCGCCCGCCACGGCCGCGAACTGACCCCGGACGACCTGCGGGCCGAACACAACCTCGGCCCCCTGATGGCCCGTTCGGGCTGGGAGATGACCTCGTACGCCGACGAGGACGCCCGCTTCCTGGTGCTGGCGGTACGCCAGGGGTGAGACCGCCGGCACCGGGGACACCGGTCACCCCGTGACCCCGTGCCACCGATCACGCCCATGACACATGTCTCGTACGTCGGCCCCTCACCCCGGATGCGCGCAGGACCCCACGGCTACGCCGGAGGCTGGGCCTCGGCTCCCGCGGGCCGGCGGGGATGCGGAACGGGGCAGCCGCCGGCTCCGGGCACGGGGAACGTGCCGAGCTCGCCCACGTCGTAGCCGCCGGGGTAGCTCTTGATCTCCGGGTTCTGCCGGGCGTAGTGCGGGGCCTTGCGCGGCGGCAGCAGGCGCACCGCGCGCCCGCGCAGCCGCAGAGCGCCCTGGACCAGCCGCTGCACCCGGGGGTGCGGGCGGGCGAACCGGAAGGCGTCCAGCAGCGGCTCGTCGAGGAGGGCCAGGCTCGCGCCGCGGACCGCGGGGGCGAGCGGCGCGGGGTACCAGGAGGCCATCAGGTCCAGGGTGGAGTCCGCGACCTTCCGGGCGCCCTCGTCCCAGCCGAAGTGGGCCTCCTCGTAGGCGTTCAGCGTGGACCCGAATTCCTCGAAAGTGCCGGGAATGTCCGTGATACCCAGATGGCGGCCGAGGGTCGCGTAGTAGTTCGCGGAGGCCCGGCGCTCGTGGTGGGTCAGCGGACGCCAGCCGTACGCGTCCACCCAGCGCGAGGGAATCACCACGAAAGTGCACAGGACGTAGCGCATGTCCTCGTTGGAGATCTCGTAACCGCGGTGCATCTGGTTGACGCGGCGGATCGCGGTGCGGGCGGTGTCGCTCTCGAACCCGTGCTCCACGATGGCGTCGAGGAGCAGGGCGGTGTCGTCGTAGCGCTTCTGGGTGCGGTCCGTGAACTCGGCGGTCTCGGCCAGCAGGCCGCCGATGGCGGGGACGGCGTAGGTGCGGAACAGGGCCAGCTCCAGGGCCCGGGTGAAGTCCCACGGGAACTCATAGGTGGCGGTGAGCCGGTAGATGGCGAGGAAGTCCTTGTCGGGGTCGAGACGGAGGATCTCCCTCAGCCGGTCGTAACGCTGCACCGGTGTCCCTTTCTGTGGCGGGCCCCCAACTCTACGTGCAGGTAGCGGCCTTGGAAATCGTGGGCCGCAGGCCCTCGACGGGCGGGTTACCCGCTGGTTAAGGTGCGCCGACAAGAGAGCTACCGGGAGGCCAGGTGTCCGACGACGAGGGTGGCGGCTCGCTGTACGTGCTGACCGCCGTGCTGCTGACCCCCGCGCAGTTCCCCAGCGTCCTGGGCGACGACTTCCCCGAGGCCTGCTCCCTGCTGGGCGTGGTGCCGAACCGGGAGGGGTACGGGCTGGTCCTCGGCCAGGACGAGGAGGGCGCGCGCTGGACGGTCGTCGTGGACGACGTCTCGCTCGTGGCCACGGCCATCGCCTCCTGGGACTGCGGGATGGACTACGACCTGTCCCCCGACGAGCGGTCGATCGTCGTCTCCCTGGCGGGCTGGCCGCTGGAGCTCTCGGTGGCGGCCTCCGGGATCCCGGAACCGCACGATCCGGAACAGGGTGCGGACGGCACCGGCCGGGTGCCGCTGGCGCCGCCCTCGGCGCAGGCCTGGGGACCGGTGCAGCGGCGGATGGCCGCCGACCAGATCGCCCGGCAGTGGGGTGAGTGGCGCGAACGCGAGGCGCTGGACGGCGGGGCGGCCGCGGCCGCCCACCCCGGGCTGGCGCGGGCGCTGGAGGAGGCCCTGGGATACACGGTGGCACCGCCGCCGCCGGGCCGGGTGCGATCCTCCTTCGCGGGTGAGGAGGCCCGGACACTGCGGGCGGACGGCCCCGGCTGGTCGCTGGTGGCCCGTACCGGTGACGCGGCCTTCGTCCTGCTCGACGAGGAACCGAGCGGGGTGCTGGCCGTCCCGCGCGACGGCAAGACGGACCTGCCGGAGCTGCTGGCGGCGCTGGACCGCATCGCGGTGCGCCCGGCGTGAACACGAACGGCCCGGACGGACGTCCGGGGGCAACGGGGGAGCGATGACGGTGGAGTGCGAGCCGGTGGGCGTGGTCGTGGGCGGCCGCGCGGAGGTGGCCGACGACGACTGGGGACGCGAGACGGCGGTGATCCGCCTGGACGCCGGCCGGTTCGGCCCGGAGGCGCTGTACGGGCTGGAGGACTTCTCGCACGTCGAGGTCGTCTACCACTTCGACAGGGTGCCGGTGGAGAAGGTGGAGACGGGCGCACGGCGTCCCCGGGGGAACCCGGACTGGCCGCTCGTCGGCATCTTCGCCCAGCGCGGCAAGAACCGGCCGAACCGGCTCGGCGTCTCGCGGTGCCGGGTGGTGAAGGTGGAGGGCCTCGACGTGCACGTGGAGGGCCTCGACGCGGTGGACGGCACGCCTGTCCTCGACCTGAAACCGTACATGGACGAGTTCGGCCCCCGCGGCGAGCTGCGGCAGCCGCGGTGGGCGACGGCCCTGATGCGCGACTACTACTGAGCCGGCGGTCGGATCGGCCGCCCCGGCACCGGAGCCCGGGCGCGGCCGCTCCTGCGGCTGTCGGCGGCCCCTCGGCCGTCAGCGGCCGATCTGCTTCCTGGACAGGCCTCGCACACGACGGCGCTGGGAGGAGTCCAGCAGGAGATAGGCGGCCGCGGGCACACCGATCAGGACCAGCAGCCCCGCCCAGAACCCGACCGTCCAGAACAGCACGATGGCTGCCGCGACTCCGGCAACCGCAACTTTTCCGCTCGTGGACATCTGCGGACACCTCCACCCGTCGTCGGCCACTACCCCCTCAACGCGCCACCACGACCGCACGTTCCCGGGCCCCCGACTGGCCGGCAAGAGGGTGGGCTTCGCCTGGGTGCTCCGGGGAGCGGCATGCTCGGTAGCGTGACGGTCACTGCATGGGTGCCCACGTGTCCCGCTGCTCGGTGCGGGGCTTTCGACGGAGAGTGACGAGGCTGCAATGGGTGAACTGACGAAGCCCGAGGTAGACGTTCCGGAGGGTGACCCTCCTGCCGAGCTGACCGTTCGGGACCTGGTCGTCGGGGACGGGGCCGAGGTGAAGCCGGGGATGGTGGTCAGGGTCCACTACGTCGGGGTGGCCTTCGAGTCCGGGAAGGAGTTCGATGCCTCCTGGGACCGGGGCGAGCCGTTCAAGTTCGCCCTGGGCAGTGGCCGGGTCATCAAGGGCTGGGACCGGGGGGTGAGGGGGATGAAGGTCGGGGGCCGGCGCGAGATCATCGTTCCCCCGCGGCTCGGATACGGCAACCAGTCGCCCTCGCCGTTGATCCCGGCCGGCTCGACCCTCGTCTTCGTGGTGGACCTGCTCGACTCGTATTCCGGCACGGCCGGGTGGAGCAACGCCTAGGGGGTGTCTGACGGAGGTCCGCGGCGTCGCGGTGCCCGGCACGCACTCTCGCCGCACCGGCCGAAAGCCCAAGTACGTCCAGTACGG
>NZ_JBEZLA010000056.1:0-54088 GCF_040651925.1 Streptomyces sp. NPDC048349
GATGCGGCGGATGACGGCGTTGGACACGGATTGACCTTCCGAAGGGGACAAGGGCGGTCGCAGGCATGCCGAAGACATGCGTGAGCCACTCACACGCAGGAGAGGGGTTCGTCGGCGGGGGGTGAAGCACCCCTGCCGCCTTGCGACTCATCCAGTTCTACAGACGCCCGCAGGCCCTGGCAACGACCCCGATTACTAGGGACCTTCTCAGCCGCGGACCGGCGACCCCTCCGGACCCGGAGTGGTGTTCTCGCAGGTGGAGGCTGGTGCAGAGGGGGGCCTGGGGCCGTCTGGGGGACTACTACCCCCGTTAGTGTGTGACCTAGGTCCTGTGGGGCGGGTCACCGGAGAGGGGCCCGCATGTCACCTTCCGTGCCCGTTCGTCCCTTTTGTGGTTGTGGTCGGGGACCACTTCCGGCCCCCGAATCGAAGGTGACGGGCGCGTCGAAGGCAGCTTTGCGGGTCGCCCGGCGCAGCGCCTTGAGGAGCGCGCCGCCGAGCGTGAGCGTCAGTACGACCGTCAGCGCCGCCCGGCCCAGGTCCCAGCCCACCGAGGTCGCCAGGCAGTACGCGACGAAGCGCGCGAGGTTCGCCGCGACCGGCTCGCCCGGGTGGAACGAAACGCCCTGCCCCATGCCCTGCAGGATCACCCAGCCCTGGAGGTTCATGACCGTGCCGTACGCGAACGAGCCCGCGAAGCCGTACGCCGCCAGCATCCACAGCTCCGCCCGGCCCCGGATCAGCCGCGGACCGGGCAGCAGCCCGGCGCCCAGCGCGAACCAGCCCATGGCCAGCATCTGGAACGGCATCCACGGCCCGACCCCGCCGGTCAGCAGGGCGGACGCGAACATCGTCACCGAGCCGAGCACGAAGCCGAAACCGGGACCGAGGACGCGGCCGCTGAGCACCATCAGGAAGAACATGGGTTCCAGGCCGGCCGTGCCCGCGCCCAGGGGCCGCAGCGCCGCCCCGACGGCGGCCAGTACGCCCAGCATCGCCACCGCTTTGGCGTCCATGCCGTCGTCCGCGATGGTCGCGACGACCACGGCGACGAGCAGCGGGAGCAGCGCGGCGAAGAGCCAGGGGGCGTCCTGGGAGTGGGCCAGGCCCGACTGCCGGTCGGCGAGCAGCGGCCACCCGAAGGCCGCGACGCCGATGAGGGTGACCAGGACCAGGGCGACGGCGGCGCGGGGGCCGATGCGGACGGGGCGGGGCGCCGGGCGGCTCATGCGGGGGCCGTCCCCGGGGCCTGGGCGTCGGTCTGGGCCGGGGCGTCGGGCCCGGTCGGGGTCTGGGTCTCGGTCGGGGTCTCGGTCTGGGGCTGGCTCTCGGTCGGGGTCTCGGTCTGGGGCTGGGCCTGGGCCCGGGTCGTCCGGGACCGGGCCGCCAGGGCTTCGGCGACCTGGGTCACCGTGAGCCAGTGGCCCGGGGCGAGGATCTTCGCCACCTGCGGGGCGAAGGCGGGCGAGGAGACGACGACCTCGGCGGTCGGGCCGTCCGCGACGATCTCCCCGCCGGCCAGGATCACCACGCGGTGGGCCAGCTCGGCGGCCAGTTCCACGTCGTGCGTGGCCAGGACGATGGCGTGGCCCTCGGCCGCGAGCGAGCGCAGGATGTCGATCAGGCGGACCTTGGCGGCGTAGTCCAGGCCGCGGGTGGGTTCGTCGAGGAGCAGCAGGGCCGGGCGGCCGGTGAGGACCAGCGCCAGCGCCAGGGCCAGGCGCTGGCCCTCGGAGAGGTCCCGCGGGTGGGTGTCGTCGGGGACGTCCGGGAGCAGCGCGGAGACCAGGTCCCGGCAGGTGCCCGGGGGTGCGGCGACGTCGGTGTCGGCGGCGGCGCACTCGGCCGCGACCGTGTCGGCGTACAGCAGGTCGCGGGGGTCCTGCGGGACGAGCCCGACGCGGCGGACCATCTGCCCGGGGGCGGTCCGGTGGGGGACGGCGCCGGCGACCGAGACGGAGCCGGTGGCGGGCTCGACCGTGCCGGTCAGGGCGGCGAGGAGGGTGGACTTGCCGGCGCCGTTGCGGCCCATGACGGCGATGGTCTCGCCGGGGGCGACGGTGAGGTCGATCCCGCGGAGGACTTCGGTGCGGCCGCGGCGGACACCGAGGCCGCGGGCCGCGGCGACGGCGTCGGGTTGCGGCTCCGGCGCCGGGGTCGATGCGGCCGTGCTTCGGCGCAGCCTGGCCAGCAGGCCGGGGCGGGGGCCCTGCGGGCGGCTTCCCCGGCCCCGCCCCGTCCCGGAGGTCCCGGAGCCGGACTCCGCCCGGACCCGCGCCTCGCGGGCCGGTGGTGCCGGATGCGGCCGGCAAGGTCCGTCGGGCGCGGCCGCACCGCCCGGCGGGCCGGTGTGCCCGGAGGGCAGGTCCGACCCCGCCCCCGCCGGCGTTCGAGGCGCGGGGTCGGGGGCGCAGCCAGCGGGGCCGCGGGCGGGGTCGGGGGCCTGCGTCCCCGCAGCGGAGAGGCGGGCGGCCAGCGGCGCAGCCGCGCGGCGGGCGTCCCGGACGGAGAGGGGGAGCGGGGACCAGCCCGCCAGGCGGCCGAGGGCCACCACCGGGGGGTGCACCGGGGAGACGGACATGATCTCCGACGGGCTGCCGAGCACCGGAGCCGCGCCCGGGGACGGCAGGAGCAGCACCCGGTCGGCGTACTGCACCACCCGCTCCAGCCGGTGCTCCGCCATCAGCACGGTCGTGCCGAGGTCGTGCACCAGCCGCTGGAGCACCGCCAGGACCTCCTCCGCCGCCGCCGGGTCCAGCGCCGACGTCGGCTCGTCCAGCACCAGGACCCTGGGGTGCGGGGTGAGGACGGAGCCGATCGCGACCCGCTGCTGCTGACCCCCGGACAGGGTGGCGATGGGGCGGTCGCGCAGCTCGTTCAGACCCAGGAGGTCCAAGGTCTCCTCGACCCGGCGGCGCATCACCGCGGGCGGCAGGCCCAGCGACTCCATCCCGTACGCCAGCTCGTCCTCGACCACGTCCGTCACGAAGTGCGCGAGCGGATCCTGGCCGACCGTGCCCACCACGTCCGCGAGCTCCCGCGGCTTGTGCGTCCGCGTGTCACGGCCGGCGACCGTCACCCGGCCCCGCAGGGTGCCCCCGGTGAAATGGGGGACCAGACCGCAGACGGCGCCGAGGAGGGTCGACTTGCCGACCCCCGACGGGCCGACGAGGAGGGTCAGCTCCCCCTCCGGGATCTCCAGGTCGACGCCCTGGAGGCAGGGCCCGGCCGCGCCCTCGTAGGTGACCGAGACCTGTTCGAAGCGGATCACGGGGACGCCTCCTTGGGCGGTACGGGGGCCACGAAGGCGGGCAGCAGGCCGATCAGGACCGCGGCCGCCGGCCAGAGCGGGAGCGCGGGCGCGACCACCGGGACCACGCCCGGGTGCAGGGACGCCGGGTCGACGCTGCCGGCGTGGACGAGGAGCGCGGCGACGGCCGCACCCGATCCGGCGACCAGCCAGGCGCGCGGCCCCCAGCGGTCGGGCCGGTAGCGGGTGCGGATCGACCGGCGGCCGCCCAGGCGCAGTCCGGTCAGGGCCAGGACCAGGCCGATGAGCAGGACGGGCAGGCCGTAGGCCGCGCCTTCGGCGGCGAGCAGCCCGTACGTGCCCGCGCACATGCCGAGCAGGCCGCCGAGGGTGAGGACGTTGGTGGTGTGCCGGACGGCGGGCGGGACCTGCGCGGTGCGGCCGTACCCGCGTGCGTCCATCGAGGCGGCGGTGGCGACGGAGCGTTCGAGGGCGCCCTCCAGGACCGGCAGGCCGATCTGGAGGAGGGCCCTGATCCCGCCGGTGGGGCGGCCGCGCAGGCGGCGGGCGGTCCGCAGGCGGACCACGTCCGCGACCAGGTTCGGCGCGAAGGTCATCGCGACGACGACGGCGACGCCCGCTTCGTACAGGGCCGCCGGCAGGGACTTCAGGAGCCGGGCCGGGTTGGCGAGCGCGTTGGCGGCGCCGACGCAGACGAGGAGGGCGGCCAGTTTCGCGCCGTCGTAGAAGGCGAAGAGCAGCTGCTCGGCGGTCACCCTGCCGCCGAGGCGGATGCCCTGGGCCCAGGCGGGGAGAGGGACCTCCGGGAGGGTGAAGAGGGCGTGCGAGCCGGGGATGGGGGAGCCGAGCAGCATGGAGAAGAGGAGGCGCAGGCCGATGACGAAGAGGCCGAGCTTGAGGAACGCCCCGTAGGAACGGGCCCACGGGGCGCTGGTGCGGCGGGCCGCGACCACGTAGCCGGCCACGCCGATGATCAGGCCGAGGAGGAGGGGGTTGGTCGTCCGCGAGGCGGCCGTGGCCAGACCGAGGGCCCAGATCCACCAGGCTCCTGCGTGCAGGGCCGTGGCGCGGGTGGCGTGCGGGGGCCGCCATTTCTTGTACGTCGGCCCGTGCGCGGGATCCGGCGCCGCGGGGCGGCTGCGCCCGGGCCCGGTCGCGGGGGCGGGTGCGGGTCCGGTGGGGCGGCGCCCGGCCTCCGGCCGGGCCCGGTACCAACCCGCACCACCCGTGCGGGTCGTAGCCCGGGTGCGGGTGGCCCCGGTGGGCGGCCGGCCACCGTCGGCGGCCGCCCCGACGTGGGCGTTGGGCCCGACGTGGGCGTTCGGCTCGACGTGGGCGTTCGGCCCGACGTCGGCTGTCGTCCGGCCGTATGCGTCCGCACCGCCTTGGGCGTGCGGCCCGACGTCGGCGGCTGTCCTGGCGTCGGCGCCCGGACCGTCGTGGGCGTGTGGTGCGTCGTTGGGCGGTGCCCCGGCGTGGGTGTTCGGCGGTCCCTCGGGTTCTGGCTTCATCGGGTGCGGCGGCGGGACTGCCAGATGCCGGCCGCGGCCAGGGCCGCCACCGCCGCGATGCCTGCCAGGAGGCCTGCCGACGGGCCGCCGTCGTCGGGGTCGGCTTCGGCCTTCGGCTGGGGGGTTGCGGGCGGGGCGTCCGGGAGGGGTTCGCCGCAGCCCTGCTCCGGATAGCCCGAGACCCCGCACAGCAGCGCCGCGCTGTTGTAGCGCAGCGGCTTGGCGACCGAGGCCAGGGCCTCGGCCGCCGTGGCCTGCGGGGCCACCTGCGCGCAGGCCGTGCGCGGCTCGGCCTGCGGCGGGGTCTCGCCCGCCGGGGCGTCCGCCGGGCCGCCGAAGTCGATGACCAGCGCCACGCGCTTCGCGCCCTCGTCCGCCGGGGTCGCCCCGCAGATCGCCGCGAAGTCCGCCGCCGCCCGCGGCCGGGCCGCCTCGGCCGCCGCGTCCCTGCTCACCGAGAAGCGGAAGCCCTGCACGGAGCCGTCCGCCGGGCGGGCCGTGGAGGGCCCGACGGAGGCGTACGCCCACGTACCGCCGGCGCCGTCCCAGAACGACCAGTAGCGGTAGCTCGAGGCCAGGGCCGGGCCGGCGGCCGGTCCGGCCAGGACGGAGCCGGCCAGGGCCAGGGCCAGGGCCAGGCAGGCGAAGGGCAGGCGGCAGCGGCGCATCAGAGCTGGTTCTTCTTGCGGCGGCCGCTCAGCAGGATGCCGATGCCGACGCCGGCCGCGGCGCCCGCGCCGATGATCCACCACACGCTCTGGCCGCCGGACGGCTTGTCGTTCTCACCGTCCACCGTGGTCGCGGAGGTCTCCGCGCCCTGCGGGGCCGGGCCGGTCGCGTTCAGTGCCGCGACCAGGTCGGTGCCGCCGAAGGACTTCGGGTCGCTGCCGGTCGCGTGCGCGGCCAGGATCAGCGTGCCGAGGCCCGCCGGGCTGCCCTTCGCCCACTGCGCCGAGTTGGCCTTGAGCCACTCCAGCGCGCCGGCGGCCGACTGCTTGTGCCCGGCCGCGGCCAGAGCGATCACCGCGTCGGCGGTGTTGCCGGTGTCGGGGGTGGGCTGGTCCGCGCCGGGGGTCACGGCCGTGAGGTGGCCGTCCTTCTTCAGGGCCCCGGCCAGGTACCCGGCCGCGCCCTGGGCGGCGACCACCGGGTCCGCGGGGTCCGCCGCCGGGCAGACCAGCGCGGCCGCCGGGGTGTCCGAGGTGGACGGCACGACGGCCGGCCCCTTGCCCAGCCCGGCCAGGGCCGCGGCGGCCGTGGCGTCGGCGTTCGCGAGCAGCTTGCCGCCGACCGGCTGGTAGGCGAAGGCACCGCGGTCGGCGGCCGGCTCGGCGGAGCAGCCCAGCTGGAAGGAGAGCAGCGCCCCGTACGCAGACGTGCCCGCCTTGGACCTGACCTCGGCCGGCTTCTCGCCCGCTGCCGCCAGGGCGCTGATCACGATGCCGGTGGAGTTGGCGTCCGAGCCGGTGTCCATGGCGCCGCCGGGGTTGCTGCTCCAGCCGCCGTCCTCGTTCTGTACGGACTTCAGCCAGCCGACGGCCTTCTTCACCGTCTCGTCGTGGCCGCCGAGCGCGGCCAGCGCCTGGACGGCGGCCGCGGTGGCGTTGGAGTCGATGTACGTCGAGGCGCCGCACGGCGTGGCGGTGTCCGGGCGGAAGGAGGGGAAGGAGCCGTTCGCGCACTGCTGGCCGGTCAGCCAGTCGACGGCCTGCTCGGCGGGCCTGAGGCCGACGGTGCGCTGGGCGAGCAGCGCGAAGGACTGCCGCCACACGCCGTCGTAGGTGGGGTCGTTCTTGCCGTACAGCCCGGAGGGGATGACGGGCGGCGCGGAGGGCGAGGCGGGCGGCGCGGTGTCGGCGAGGGCTGCGGGGGCGGCACCCGTGCAGAGCACGGCGGAGGCGGCGAGCGCGGCGGCGCTGCGGCGGACGTTCATGGGGGCGGGTGCCTCTCCTGCTGGGGAGCTGGGGACAGGCACGCTCAGGCACCCGGCTCCGGCTCCGTATACCTCGACGGTGCCGGCCGCCGGAGGTCCCGGCGGCGCGAGCCGCACCTCCGGCACGGGGCATTCCGACTCCCCATCCGCCGGCGCTGCCGGGGGTGGGTTACGGTTGCGGGTCAGTGCCGGAATCGCACCGGCTTCCCCCCGTACGGACGTGTGGACGACGCCTTCACTCTACCGGCCCGTAGGGCCCGGGCCGGGGGGTGCTCGGCCAGGGCGCCCCTTACCGCAGGGCGCGGTAGGTCACCGGGTCACTGCCCGGGACCGCCTCCGCGCGGCCCTGTTTCACCAGGCGGCGCAGGTGGGCTTCGGCTTCGGAGACCGCGATGGTGCGGGAGCCGTACGGGATCTGCTCCCAGGGCCGGTTCCATTCCATCCGCTCCGCCAGCCCCCACGGGGTCAGCGGCTCGGCCAGCAGGGCCCACAGGCCGGTCAGCCGTTCCTCGTGGTGTGCGAGGAGTTCCCGTACGCGTCCGGGGGCGTTGGTGAAGGCGTGCTGGTGGGCCGGGAGCACCTCGGCCGGTTCGAGGCGGCCGATGCGTTCGAGGGAGTCGAGGTAGTCGCCGAGGGGGTCGGTGACGCGGGTGTCCTCCGGGTCCTCGTACAGGCCGATGTGCGGGGAGATCCCGGGGAGCAGGTGGTCGCCGGAGAAGAGGCGGCCGTGGCCGGGGAGGTTCGCCGGGTGGTCCTCTTCCAGGTGCAGGCAGACGTGGCCGGGGGTGTGGCCGGGGGTCCAGATCGCGCGCAGCCGGCGTCCGGCGAGGGGGAGCAGCTCGGCGGGGACGATCTCCCGGTCGGGGACGGCGGCGCGCAGGCCGGGCAGGGTGCGCAGGCGGCCGCTCGCGCGGGCGGCGCGCAGCGGGGCGATGTGCTCCTCGGGGGCGCCGGCGGCCGCGAGCTTCTCGCTCATGTAGTCGAACCAGACTCCGGGCTCGGCGGCCCGGGTCCGCAGGACGACCTCGGTGTCGGCGGCGTGCATGGCGATCCAGGCGCCGGAGGCCGCGCGCACCTGGCCGGACAGGCCGTGGTGGTCGGGGTGGTGATGGGTGATGACGACGCCGTGGACGTCGGCGACGGCGGTGCCGAGCGCGGCGAGGCCTGCGGTCAGGGCGTCCCAGGAGGCCGGGTCGTCCCAGCCGGTGTCGACGAGGACCGGGCCGCGGTCGGTGTCGAGGACGTGGACGAGGGTGTGCCCGAGCGGGTTGTCGGGGATGGGCACCTTGATCGCCCACACCCCTCCGCCGTGATCGGTGACCTGTGACGTGACCTCCGGCATGAGCCCTCCGCCTCCCGCCGCCCTCTGATGAGAACGTGTTTCAGTGGTAGCCCAAGTCGACCATCTTCAGGGCTTCCTGACTAGTCGTTGGATCTTCTCCGTTGTTCCGTCCTGGCCGTGGACTCCTCTAACTAGAACTGGTATCAGTTCTGCAACGCCAAGCCGCAGGAGGCCTCAGCCATGACCGAGCTCGTGGAACACGGACAACTGTTCATCGGCGGGGAGTGGACGGATCCGCTGGGCACCGACACGATCCGGATCGTCTCCCCCCACACCGAGCAGGTCATCGGCTCCGTCCCGCACGCCTCCCGGGGGGACGTGGACCGTGCCGTGGCGGCCGCCCGCCGCGCCTTCGACGAGGGGCCCTGGCCGCGGATGACCCTCGAGGAGCGCATCGCCGTCGTCTCCCGGATCAAGGACGCCATCGCCGTCCGGCACGAGGAGATCGCCCGCTCGATCAGCTCCCAGAACGGATCCCCGTACTCCTGGAGCGTCCTCGCCCAGGCGCTCGGCCCGATGATGGTCTACGACGCCGCGATCACCGTGGCCCGCGCCTACCCGTTCGAGGAGCACCGCCAGGGCGTCCTCGGCCCGATCCTGGTGCGCCGGGAACCGGTCGGGGTCGTCGCGGCCGTCATCCCCTGGAACGTGCCGCAGTTCGTGGCGGCGGCCAAGCTCGCCCCCGCCCTGCTCAGCGGCTCCACCGTCATCCTGAAGCCCTCCCCGGAGGCCCCGCTCGACTCCTACATCCTCGCCGACATCGCGCGCGAGGCCGGGGTGCCGGAGGGCGTGCTGTCGATCCTGCCCGCGGACCGCGAGACCAGCGAGTACCTGGTCGGCCACCCCGGCATCGACAAGGTCGCCTTCACCGGCTCGGTCGCCGCGGGCAGGCGCGTGATGGAGGTCGCCGCCCGCAACCTCACCCGGGTCACCCTGGAACTCGGCGGCAAGTCGGCCGCCGTGATCCTGCCGGACGCCGACCTGGAGCCCACCGTGGCCGGGATCGTCCCCGCGGCCTGGATGAACAACGGCCAGGCCTGCGTGGCGCAGACCCGCATCCTCGTGCCCCGCAGCCGGTACGAGGAGGTCGCCGAGGCCCTCGCGGCGGCAGCCGGAGCCCTGGTCGTCGGCGACCCGCTGGACCCGGCGACGCAGCTGGGCCCGCTCGTCGCCCAGCGGCAGCAGCAGCGGTCCCTGGACTACATCCGGATCGGCCAGGAGGAGGGCGCGAAGATCCTGTCGGGCGGCGGCCGCCCGGCGGGCCTGGACCGCGGCTGGTACGTGGAGCCGACCCTGTTCGGAGACGTGGACAACTCCATGCGGATCGCCCGCGAGGAGATCTTCGGCCCGGTCGTCTGCCTGATCCCGTACGGGGACGAGGAGGAGGCGGTACGGGTGGCCAACGACTCGGAGTTCGGCCTGAGCGGCAGCGTCTGGACGGCCGACGTGGAGCACGGCATCGACTTCGGCCGGCGGATCCGCACCGGCACCTTCAACGTGAACACCTTCAGCCTGGACATGCTCGGCCCGTTCGGCGGCTACAAGAACAGCGGCGTCGGCAGGGAGTTCGGCCCGGAGGGCCTGGGCGAGTACCTGGAGCACAAGATGATCCACCTGCCCGCAGGGTACGCGCCGGCCGCCGCCGAGGCGGGCGCCTGATGGGCGACCGCTGGCAGGTCGAGGTGGACCGGGGCGTCTGCATCGGCTCGGGCATGTGCGTGAACCACGCCCCGGACGGCTTCGTCCTCGACTCGGCCCGCCAGTCCCATCCCCGCACCCCGGAGTCGGACGCGAACGAGCCGATCCTGACGGCCGCGGAGGGCTGCCCGGTCGAAGCCATCCTCATCACCCTGGCCGCCACGGGCGAACCGGTCTTCCCGCCGGAGGACTGAGGCGTCTCCTTCGGATCTCGCCCGGCCGGCACGATCCGGTAGAGCAAGATCCGAAAGGACGGCCCCCCCGGAAGGCTGCCCGGCGCCTCGCCGTCCGGCCCCGCCCCGGGCCCGGACGGCTCCGGGGGGCGGGTGCCCGCGGGGGCATCCGGCATCGGTACGATCGCGGGGTTTTATCTCCCCCCTACGTACCGGTGTCGCGGACACCCAGGAATGCCAGAGGTGTCATGTCCGACAGGCTCGTCCTCACCGGGGACCACGTCCCGGCCCCCGCCGGGGAGCCACAGCCGGCCCCCTCACCGAGCCGTCTCACGAGGATGTGGGCGACGCGCGGGCGGGCGGTGCGGGCGCCGCGGATCGCGGTGCTGGACGGGCTGCGGCTGCTCGCGGCGCTCTCCGTGGTCCTGTTCCACTACCTGGCCGGGTCGGGGAGCATCCCCTGGCAGCGGACGGCGGTCGAACTGTTTCCCACGCTGCACCGGATAGCCGGGTTCGGCTGGCTGGGCGTGGTCTTCTTCTTCATGATCAGCGGGTTCGTCATCTGCATGTCCGGCTGGGGCAAGTCGGCCCAGCAGTTCTGGCGGGGCCGGATCCTGCGGCTGTTCCCGCTCTACTGGGCGGCGGTCGTGCTCTCCTCGGCGGCCGCCCGCCTGGGCCCGCGGACCCCGGGCGAGCAGAGGGTCACGGTCGGCCAGATGCTGACCAACCTGACGATGATGCAAGAGCCCCTCGGCGTGTACCACGTGGACAACGTCTACTGGACGCTCTGGGTCGAGCTGCGTTTCTACCTGCTCTTCTCGCTGGTCGTGCTGCTGGGCACGAGCTACCGCCGGGTCGCGACCTTCTGCTGGGTGTGGGCGCTGGGATCGGTCCTGGCACCGAAATCGGACATCCCGCTCCTGACCCAGCTCCTGGTGCCCGACTGGGCGCCGTTCTTCATCGCCGGAATGGCCTTCTACCTGGTCCGCCGGGCGGGCCGGCTCGAGGGCGAGACCTTGGGCATCCTGGCACTGTCCTGGCTGCTGATGCAGCACCACCTCCCGGCGATCATGGCGGGCGAGGGGCACGGCATCAACTGGAAGGTGTGCCTGACCGCGATCACCGTGATGTACCTGGTGATGGGCCTGATCGCGCTCGGGAAGCTGGACCGGATCCAGTGGCGCTGGCTGCCGGTCGCCGGTGCGATCTCCTACCCGCTCTACCTCGTGCACCAGTCGCTGGGCGTGCGGGTGATCTGGCGGTGGAACGAGCAGTGGGGTGCCTGGCCGACCCTGCTCGGGGTCACCGCGGCGATGGTGCTGGTCGCCTGGGTGCTGCACCGCGTGGTGGAGAAGCCGCTCACCCGGCTGCTGCGCCGCCTGATGGCCCCGCCGGCCGAGCGGCCGCGGACGCCCCTCGCCTAGGCCGTCTCTTTCGGATCTCGCCTGACCCGCAAGATCCGAAAGAGACGACCTGGCTGCTGCCCTGGACCCGCCCCCGCACGGGCGGGTTCAGGCCTTTTCCGGGGCCGTCAGGTCGATGAGGCGGCAGACCGTCTCGATGTCGATCTTGACCTGGGCGATGGAGGCGCGGCCCGAGAGCCAGGTGATCAGCGCCGAGTGCCAGGTGTGCTCGATGACGCGGACCGCCGAGAGCTGCTCCGCAGTCGGCGGGGCGTCCAGGCCCATCGCGTCCAGGATGATCGCCGTGGTCAGCCGGGACACCGTGTCCACCTCGGGGCTCACGCTGCGGTCCGCGAAGGTCAGGGCCCTGACCATGGCATCGGCGAGGTGCGGTTCGCGCTGGAGGGCGCGGAAGGCGCGCATCAGGGTCTCCGCGACCCGTGCCGCCGGATCGTCCCCGGCCGGCGGGCGCTTGCGCAGCGTGGTGTGCATGTGCTGGAGCTGGTCCTGCATGGTGGCGACCAGCAGGTGCACCTTGGACGGGAAGTAGCGGTAGAGGGTGCCCAGCGCCACGCCGGCCGCCTCCGCGACCTCGCGCATCTGGACCGCGTCGAAGCCGCCCCGGCTGGCCAGCTGCGCACTGGCGTGCAGGATCCGGCGGCGGCGCGCCTCCTGGCGCTCCGTCAGGGGAGGCGACGCCGGTGTGGTGACGGCCTTCACTTCCGCTGTCATGTGTCCCGTTGTCCCGTTCCGTGTCGTTGCGCGAGCTGATTCCGGGCCGATCGGGAGCCAGCATGGCAGGCGCCGCAGCCGTGGCGCGAATCACCTGCTCCGCCTCTTACGGTGTAGTTTCCGGCCGGTAGATTCAATGGTCTTCAACGGATCAAGTCTGAAACTTGTTCTACATTATCCGAGCGGTTACGCTCCGGCGAAAGTTGCAGGGAGAAGGGGGCCGAGAGTGACCGCTGAGGCCATGGTGACGAGCCCTTTCGCGGGTGCCGCCACCGACGGCGACCGCCCGTTGCGCATCGCACTCCTCACCTACAAGGGGAACCCGTTCTGCGGCGGCCAGGGCGTCTACGTCCGCCACCTCTCGCGCGAGCTCGTACGCCTGGGACACTCCGTCGAGGTCATCGGAGCGCAGCCCTATCCGGTGCTCGACACGGGTGCCACGCTCACCGAGCTCCCGAGCCTGGACCTTTACCGGCAGCCCGACCCCTTCCGGACCCCCAAGCGCGACGAGTACCGGGACTGGATCGACGCCCTCGAGGTCGCCACCATGTGGACCGGCGGCTTCCCCGAGCCGCTGACCTTCTCCCTGCGGGCCCGGCGCCACCTCGCCGCCCGCGCCGGTGAGTTCGACGTCGTCCACGACAACCAGACCCTGGGATACGGCCTGCTGGGGGACCTCGGCGCGCCGCTGGTGACCACCATCCACCACCCCATCACCGTCGACCGCCGGCTCGACCTCGACGCCGCCAAGGACCGCCTCGGGCGGGCCTCCGTACGCCGCTGGTACGCCTTCACCCGCATGCAGGGCCGCGTCGCCCGCCGCCTGCCCTCCGTGCTCACCGTCTCGGGCTCCTCCAAGCAGGAGATCGCCCAGCACCTGGGCGTCCGCGACGAGCGCATCCACGTCGTGCACATCGGCGCCGACACCGACCTCTGGTCGCCGGACGCCTCCGTGGCCGAGGTGCCCGGCCGCATCGTCACCACCTCCAGCGCCGACGTGCCGCTCAAGGGGCTCGTCCACCTCGTCGAGGCGCTCGCGAAGCTGCGCACCGAGCAGCCCGACGCCCACCTGGTCGTCGTCGGCAAGCGCGCCGAGCAGGGACCGGTCGCCCGCGCCATCGAGACGTACGGGCTCGGCGACGCCGTGCGGTTCGTCAAGGGGGTCACGGACGCCGAACTCGTCGACCTCGTCCGCAGCGCCCAGGTCGCCTGCGTGCCCTCCCTCTACGAGGGCTTCTCGCTCCCGGCGGCCGAGGCCATGGCCACCGGCACCCCCCTCGTCGCCACCACCGGCGGCGCCATCCCCGAGGTCGCCGGCCCCGACGGCGAGACCTGCCTCGCGGTGCCCCCGGGCGACGCGGGAGCCCTGGCCGCGGCCCTCGGCCGGATGCTCGGCGACGCCCAGCTGCGCGCCCGCCTCGGCGCCGCCGGCCGCGAACGGGTCCTGACCCGCTTCACCTGGGCCAAGGCCGCCGAGGGCACCGCCGCGCACTACCGCGCCGCCATCGAGCGGGCAGGCCGTACCCGCCGCCCGCGGTGACCACCCGACCTCGTTTCCTTCCCCTTCCTCCTCACCACCCCCGCGACCGCGAAGGCAGGACCCCGTGCTGACCGTCGATTTCTCCCGGTTCCCGCTCGCCGCAGGCGACCGCGTACTCGACCTGGGCTGCGGCGCAGGCCGGCACGCCTTCGAGTGCTACCGGCGAGGCGCCCAGGTGGTCGCCGTCGACCGCAACGGCGAGGAGATCCGCGAGGTCGCCAAGTGGTTCGCCGCGATGAAGGAGGCCGGCGAGGCCCCCGCCGGTGCCACCGCCACCGCCATGGAGGGCGACGCGCTCGCCCTGCCCTTCCCCGACGAGTCCTTCGACGTCGTCATCATCTCCGAGGTGATGGAGCACATCCCCGACGACAAGGGTGTGCTCGCCGAGATGGTCCGCGTCCTGAAGCCCGGCGGCCGCATCGCCGTCACCGTGCCGCGCTACGGCCCGGAGAAGATCTGCTGGGCGCTCTCCGACGCCTACCACGAGGTCGAGGGCGGCCACATCCGCATCTACAAGGCGGACGAGCTGCTCGGCAAGATGGAGGCCGCGGGCCTCAAGCCGTACGGCACCCACCACGCGCACGGCCTGCACTCCCCGTACTGGTGGCTCAAGTGCGCCTTCGGCGTCGACAACGACAAGGCGCTGCCCGTCAAGGCGTACCACAAGCTCCTGGTCTGGGACATCATGAAGAAGCCCGCGCTGACCCGCCTCGCGGAGCAGGCCCTCAACCCGGTCATCGGCAAGAGCTTCGTGGCCTACGCGACCAAGCCGCACCTTCCGGTCCTCGCCGACGGCGACGCGAAGTGAGCTCGCCCGGGCGCACCGAACACCTCGTGCTGGACGGGGTGCTGACGGCCGAGCAGGCCGCCGAGACCGTCGCCGGGATCCTCGCCGCGCAGCGCGCCGACGGTGCCATACCGTGGTTCCGCGGACACCACCTCGACCCGTGGGACCACACCGAGGCCGCGATGGCCCTGGACGCGGCCGGCGAACACGAGGCAGCCGAGCGGGCGTACGCCTGGCTGGCCCGCCACCAGAACCAGGACGGCTCCTGGTACGCGGCCTACGCCGACCGGCCCGACGGCGTGGACACCGCCGAGCCGCAGGACGCCGGCCGGGAGAGCAACTTCACGGCGTACATAGCCGTCGGCGTCTGGCACCACTACCTGTCCACCGGCGACGACGCCTTCCTGGACCGGATGTGGCCGGCCGTCTACGCGGCCGTGGAGTGGGTGCTGACCCTCCAGCAGCCCGGCGGCGAGATCGGCTGGAAGCGGGAGGCCGACGGCACGCCCGTCACCGACGCCCTGCTGACCGGCTCCTCCTCCATCCACCAGGCCCTGCGCTGCGCGCTGGCCATCGCCGAGCACCGCGAGGAGCCGCAGCCCGGCTGGGAACTCGCGGCGGGCGCCCTGCGCCACGCCATACGCCGCCACCCCGAGCGGTTCCTCGACAAGAACCACTACTCGATGGACTGGTACTACCCGGTCCTCGGCGGGGCCCTGACCGGCTCCGAGGCCAAGGCGCGCATCGAGGAACGCTGGGACGAGTTCGTCGTGGCGGACCTGGGCGTGCGCTGCGTCCTGCCCAACCCGTGGGTCACCGGCGGCGAGTCCTGCGAACTGGCGCTCGCGCTGTGGGCGACGGGGGAGTCGGACCGGGCGCTGGAGATCCTGCGCTCGATCACGCACCTGCGCGCCGACAACGGCATGTACTGGACGGGCTACGTGTTCCAGGACCGGGCGGTGTGGCCGGTCGAGCAGACCACCTGGACCGCCGGGTCACTGCTGCTCGCCGTCGCCGCGCTGGGCGGGGACGAGGCCACCACCGAGGTGTTCGGCGGGACCTCGCTCCCGGCCGGACTGGAGCCCGACTGCTGCGGTCTCCACGAGGCGCCCTGACCGGGCGATCCGGCACGATCCGAAAGAGGCGGCCTAGGGGGTGTCTGACGGAGGTCCGTGGTGAAGGAGCGGTGTCCGGTGCGTGCTCTCGGCGTGCCGGCCGGATGCCCCCGTACTGGACGTACTTGGGCTTTCGGCCGGTGCGGCGAGAGTGCGTGCCGGGCACCGCGACGCCGCGGACCTCCGTCAGACACCCCCTAGCGGCGGTACAGCCAGCCGGCGACGGCGTGGCCCACCAGGACGTACACCACCGCCGCCAGGCCGTAGCCGAACACGACCTGGACCCACTCGCGGCTGAAGGTGAACAGGTCGTAGGACCAGCCGGAGAGCCACGTGGCGATGTCGTGGACGAACTCCACGAGCTCGTTGCCCCGGTTGGCGTCGAGCAGGTAGAGCAGGATCCACAGGACGATGACGAAGGCGAGCACGTCCGCCACCAGTGCGACGGCCCGGCCTGCCTGATTGCTTCCTCGGGCGTGTACTCGGGTGTGCGTGTGTGAGGGCATGTCGCGCGTTTTGCCGCTCGGGCGCCTCGCAAACCCCCGAACGGCTGCCCCGGGTGGTGCGGCAGCCGGGCCGGGGCGAGGCTGCGGGGGACGCCCACTCCCCGGAGGACACCGTGTCCGTACCCACCACCGTTCGATTCCGCCGCGCCCTGACGGCGGTGGTCCTGTCCACCGCGCTGCTGGCCGGCGCCACTGCCTGCGGCGGTGACCGCGCCGGCGGCGACCGGAGCCTGCGCGAGGAGGTCTCCTCCGCCTCGGTGGCGGAGCTGGCGGCCCTGGCGGCTGCCGAGCCGGCCGCCGTCGAAGCCGACGAGCTGGCCGCGCCGACGCCGTCGCCGAGCACCTCCGCCGAGAAGCAGAAGTTCGCCAAGACGCGCTTCGTCGCCAACGCGGGGCTCGCGGCCGGGGCGACGTACCAGTGGATCATCAAGCCGTACCGGGCGGGCACGTTCAAGAAGGGCGCCAAGGGACGTACGTTCGCCCTCATCAAGGCCGGACTCGCGGGCGCCTTCGCGTACAACCGGCTGAAGGCGGCCGCCGAGAACGCCAAGGGCGACCCGCTGCTGTCGAAGGCCATGGTCCCGCTGACGGCCGGCATCGAGTCCCTCAAGGGACTCGCGAGCAAGCTGCGCAAGGGCGAGGCGGGCGACGCCGACATCGATGCCTTCAACAACGTCATCAAGGGCGTCAAGGACGCCGGCAAGAGCGCGGGCGCCGAGGTCACCGACCAGGTTCCGAGCACCTCCCAGCTGGGCGGGTAGGGCGAGGGGGCCCGGACCCGGCGGCCTGCTTCAATGGGCGTGTGATCGAGATCGTGGTGGCCGTCCTCGCCGCCGCGGGAGCCGGATGGCTGCTGCGGCGCAAGCACCTCGCGCGGACGGCCGCCGGGCCCGTGGCGGGCATCCCGTGCATGGCCCGCCGGCCGGCGGGCGGGGGCCGCTGGAGGCTGGGCCGGGTCTACGCCGGCCAGGAGGCGGCCCGCTGGGTCCCCCGGCGCGGCGAGCCCGAACCCCTGCCCGGCGGCCGGGCCACCGGGGTGCGGGCCCCCTCCGTGAAGGAGGGCCTCTCCATCAACCCCGGCTCACGGATCGTCAGCTGTGCCTACGGGGACGGCGGGAGCATCGAGATCGCGGTCATGCCCCTGGACCTGCGCGAACTGCTGGCGGCGCTGGAGCAGGCTCCCGGGAAGGACTCCGGAGAGGACTCCTGAGAGGACTCCGCAAGCACCCCCGCAGCCGGTGGCGGCGATCTGGCCGGGTGCGACGCCGGAGGGGGGCGGTCCTGTCGAAGCCTAGGTGTTGAGCTCCGCCAGTACGCGCAGCGTGTGCGGGTCCGGGGCGGTGAGGAGCAGGTCGGTGACGGGGCCCTTGCGCCAGAGTTCGAGGCGCTCCGCGATCCGCTCGCGCGGCCCGATCAGCGAGATCTCGTCGGCGAACGCGTCCGGGACCGCCAGGACCGCCTCCTCCTTGCGGCCGGCGAGGAACAGCTCCTGGATCCGGCGGGCTTCCTCCTCGTACCCCATCCGCGCCATCAGATCGGCGTGGAAGTTGCGGGCGGCGTGGCCCATGCCGCCGATGTAGAAGCCGAGCATCGCCTTGACCGGCAACAGCCCCTCGGCCACGTCGTCGCAGACCTTGGCCCGGGCCATCGGGGCGATCATGAACCCGTCGGGGAGGTCGGCCAGCGAGGCCTGGTACGCGTCCGTGCGGGTCGGCGACCAGTACAGGGGCAGCCAGCCGTCCGCGATGTGGGTGGTCTGGGCGATGTTCTTCGGCCCCTCGGCGCCCAGCAGGAGCGGCAGGTCCGCGCGCAGCGGGTGGGTGATGGGCCTCAGCGCCTTGCCGATGCCGGTGCCGTCGTCCCCGCGGTACGGGTGCTGGTGGAAGCGGCCGTCGAGGGCGACCGGGCCCTCGCGGCGCAGCACCTGCCGGATGACGTCGACGTACTCGCGGGTCGCGGTGAGCGGGCTGGAGGGGAAGGGGCGCCCGTACCAGCCCTCGACGACCTGCGGGCCGGACAGGCCCAGGCCCAGCATCATCCGGCCGCCGGAGAGGTGGTCCAGGGTGAGGGCGTGCATGGCGGTGGCGGTGGGGGAGCGGGCGGCCATCTGCGCGATGGCCGTGCCGAGCCGGATCCGCGAGGTGTGCGCGGCGATCCAGGTCAGCGGGGTGAAGGCGTCCGAGCCCCAGGCCTCGGCGGTCCACACCGAGTCGTAGCCGAGGCTCTCGGCCTCGGTGGCGAGGTCGAGGTGGTCGCGGCCGGGGCCGCGGCCCCAGTAGCCGAGTGCGAGTCCGAGGCGCATGCGGTCCCCTCCGGCGCTACAGTCCTGACGGTGCGTCAGGTGACTGTAGGGCAACGGCCCCCCGCCCGGAAGGGCGGGGGGCCGTTGCCCCGGAGCTTCGGGAATCAGCCGCGCTGGATGCCCGAGGTGTCGTTCAGGACGCCGCGGCGGCCGTCCTGGGTCTGGGCGATCAGCGTGGCCGCGCCGCGCTGCTCGACGGCCAGGTACCAGGTGCCCGGGGCGAGTTCGGCGATCGGGGTGGGGGAGCCGTCCTCGGCGAAGAGGGGGCGGGCCACCGGGACGGCGAACCAGAACGGGGTGAAGTCCGCCGCGGGCGCCGGGGCGGACTCCTGCGGGGCCGGGTTCGGCGTCGGGGCGGGGGTGGGGGTGCCGCCGTACGGCGGGGCCGGCTGCGGGGTGGAGCCGTAGGGCTGCTGCTGCCCGCCCGGGTAGCCGTACCCGGCGCCCGGCTGGGGCTGGCCCCCGTACGGCGGGACGGCGGCGGGCCTCGGCTCCGGCATCAGGGCGCCGGCCAGTGCCGGGACCTTCGCGCCGAACAGGGCGACGCCGGCCAGGGCCAGCGTGGCGAGGAAGGCGAGGATCGAGCCGGCGCCGAGGTCGATCTGGCTCGGGCAGGTGATCAGCGCCCACAGCGCGGACCAGGCGGCCGAGACGGCGAGCACGGAGCCCCAGGCCGTCAGCGGCAGGCCCAGCACCTTGCGGGTCTCGGGCTGGAAGCGGCCGGCGATCAGCAGGCCCGCGGCGATGAAGCCGATCAGGAAGACGCTGGGGAGCACCAGCCGGTAGGAGTCGGTGTCCCACGCGCTCGGGAGGTCGCCACCGGTGGTGGAGTAGAAATCGAGGAACGAGGCGATGAACAGCAGCACCGCTGCTCCGATCACCACGCCGTCGCCTCGAGTGAGGGAGCGGATGTTCACGTCTTAGGTGTCCTTCTCGGTCTCGGTCGTCTCGTGGTGCCGCGATCGCAGATCGTGCCTGGAGCGGGGCGGGCGGCACCATGGTACGGACGTCTCCCGCGGCCGAGGGGATCGGGGCGGCGGGGGAGCCCCGGGAGGATACCGGAACGGAACACGGAGCATCGGGCCGTTCCGCGTTCGGGCCGTGCCGACGGCAACTGCGGGCACAGGGGCGCGTGGAGGCGGACGCGGGACGCAGGGACCGTGCGCGGACGGATGGGCGAAGCCCCGAGGCCCGCCTGCGCGGGCCCGGGGGGAACTGCTTGCGTCAGGGAGCGAGGAACGTCACGATGCCGTCGGCGATGCCCTGGGCGGCCTTCTGCCGCCAGTCCGGACTCGTCAGCTGCGCCGCGTCCTTGGCGTCACGCATGTTGCCGCATTCGATGAACACCTTGGGCCGGGTCGACAGGTTCAGCCCGCCCAGGTCGTCACGGACGACCAAACCGGTACCGCCGCCCAGGTAGTTGGCGGGGGAGGACCCGGTGGTCCGGGCGAAGTTGCCGGCGATGCGCTCACCGAGGCGGCGGGAGGGTCCGACGATCGCCGCGGTGTCGGCCGCGCCGCCCTTGACCTCGGCCGGGAGGATGACGTGGAAGCCGCGGTTGCCCGAGGAGACGCCGTCGGCGTGGACGGAGACGACGGCGTCGGCCTCCGCCTCGTTGCCGATGCGGGCGCGCTCGTTGATGCAGGGGCCCCAGGGGCGGTCGGCCTCGTGGGTGAGGACCACCTCGGCGCCCTGCGCCTCGAGGACGGTGCGCAGGCGCAGGGAAACGTCGAGGGTGAACTCGGCTTCCATGTAGCCGGAGTTGGTGGTCGTGCCGGTGGTGTCGCACTCCTTGCGGCCCGTGCCGATGTCGACCTGCCGGTCGATCTCGTCGGTGTGCTCGAAGTTGCCGGTGTTGTGGCCGGGGTCGATGACGACGGTCCGCCCGGACAGCGGGCCCTTGGCGGGGGCGGCGGCGGGTGTGGCGGGGGAGGGCCCGGGGGTGGCATGCGTGGCCGGGGCGGCGCGCGGGGCGGCCGCCGGCTTCGCGTCGCGGCCGTCCGGCCCGGAGCCGGTCAGCACCTGGGCCAGGACCCAGCCGGCCAGGGCGGTCGGCGCCATCGCGGCGACCGCGATGACGAGGGCGGGGCGGCGCGTGAACCAGGGCCGGTGGTCCGGCCCGGCCGACGCGGCGGCTTCGGGGCGTGGGGGGCTGTCGTCGTTGCGCACGCCGCGATGCTAGACCGACGCCCTTGGCCGGGCCCGGACCGTGGGCCATCCGGGGGCGTGGTGTGCTTATATGCCGGACCGCCGGCCTCGCTCAGGTCACTAGTACGAATACCCGAGACTGCTGATGTCGTTCACGTCGTCGACGGAATGGATCGTGGGGTCGAGGTACGCGTCGACGCCGGCGAGGTTCGGCTTCCCCGAATGGGTCAGCTGCCACGTGTCCCAGATGCGGTCCACATTTGCATGCAGGAGCCAGAAGATCGGGTCCTGTGGGGACGTGGCGACATCGCTGATGGTGCCGTTGCACCAGGTGTGCACGTCGTTGTGGGCGTCGGACTCCAGACTCTCGGTGAAGTCGGTGTACGTCGACCTGAGCAGGATCCCGTCGACCGTGGCCTGGCTGGGGAGGGATCCACCGTTCGCGCCGGGCGTATTGCGGACGACACCCGGCGGCTGCCACACCCAGTCGGGTCGACTGGGGTCATTCGCGAAGTCCCAGTAAGGAATCGTCAGGGTCGGGTGCGTCGTGCGGAGGAACTCCTCGCAGGCGAAAAGGTAGATCCGGTGCCAGGGCAGGAACCGCTGGGCGCCGGCAGGGCCGGCGTGAGCCATGCTGTGCATGCGATGGCTCATGTCCTTGTGCCAATCGGCAAGCCATGGGTAGTCGCCCCTGGCGTGCGCGGCCCGTAGTGCGTCGTTGAACTTCTTCCGGCGAGCAGGGCTGAGATCCCTGTGGTCGAGACGCCTGCGCATCATTGCCTGGAAGACGACGTCCGGCCAGTTCCGCACCCCGAGCCGTTCCCCCAGGGTGCGCGTCCCGATGTTCAGGTCGGTGGAGGTCCTCTCCGCGAACCTGCCGCCGAGCCGGAGCAGGGGATTGGCCGGCCGGGCCACCCGCTCCTGCTCCTGCTCCTGCTCTCTCAGGTATCGGGAAAATCGCAGGGAGAGCCGCTCCGCATCGAATGCTCCGTCGGCCCTCCATTCCCTTCTGATGTCGGCCAGTTCCTCGCGGGTGGGGAAGCGCATCGCAGCGCCCCCGCCTCCGTCGTGGGGGTGGTGCGCGCCGTCCTCGGCTCCCTCCGCGGCCTTCGCCCGGCTCTTGGAAAACCTCGAGATCATGACTGCGGTTCCTTCCCCACGGGAGATCGGCCGACGCGATCGACGCGTCGGCTCCGTCAGGCGGAAGACCTGCGACCTGACCCACGCTCACACTGCGAGCGGGCTCGGCACCCGGCAAGTCGTGCACGTCCATACGGAGTGGGCCGTGGACTGGGGGCCGCGCGACGGCCTAAGGCCGGACCTCGGCGGACGTACGGCGCAGGACGCGCAGGGAGTCGGTCACCGAGACCTCCTCGAACGCGCCGGAGGCCAGGGCGCGCAGGTAGATCCGGTACGGGGCCTGGCCGCCGTCGGCCGGGTCCGGGAACACGTCGTGGATGACGAGCGTCCCGCCCTCGGCCAGGTGCGGGGCCCAGCCCTCGTAGTCGCCGGTGGCGTGCTCGTCGGTGTGGCCGCCGTCGATGAAGACGAAGCCGAGCGGGCCGCCCCACGTGGCGGCGACCTGCGGGGAGCGCCCGACGATCGCGATCACGTGCTCTTCCAGACCGGCCCGGTGCAGGGTGCGGCGGAAGGTCGGCAGGGTGTCCATCAGGCCGACCTCCGGGTCCACGACCGTCGGGTCGTGGTACTCCCAGCCGGGCTGCTGCTCCTCGCTGCCCCGGTGGTGGTCGACGGTGATCGCGACGACTCCGGCCTCGCGGGCGGCGTCGGCGAGCAGGATCGTCGAGCGCCCGCAGTAGGTCCCGACCTCCAGCAGCGGCAGCCCGAGCGCCCCGGCCGCGACGGCGGCCTCGTACAGGGCGAGCCCCTCCCGTACGGGCATGAACCCCTTGGCTGCCTCGAAGGCGGCGAGGGTCTCCGGCTTGGGGGTGGCCATGGTTCCTCCGGCGGTGAGCGGGTGTGGCGGGTGTGGCGGGTACGGCGGTGTGGCGGCCCATGGTGCCTTACCGGCTGGTAGGGCGCTACGGCCGGGTCCCCCGCGACCGGATCCCTCCCCGCGCGCGCCGGGCGGACCCGGCCTCGAGGGAGGGGAGGCGAACCGGCGTGCGGTGCGCCACTGCCTGCAAGCCGCCACGGGTCCGGACCCTGAATCCGGCCGCCGGGTCCGGTGGCCGAGAGTGGCTGCCGGGCCCGGACCGACGGAGAACACGTTCTCATCTGACCTTCCGTCAGATTGGAACGTGTTCTAGTCTGCCGCGCATGGGCATCGGAATCACGCAAGAGCAGCGGGAGTTGGCCGAGGCGGTGCGCGGATGGGTGGCGCGGGCCGTCCCGCCCGAGGAAGTGCGCAAGCTGCTCGACACCCCGCCGCAGACCGGGGCGCGCCCCGCCTACTGGGACGCGATGGGCGCGCAGGGGCTGCTGGAGCCGCACCTGGAGGGCGGGACCCTGCTCGACCTCGCCGTCGTCGTCGAGGAGGCCGCCCGGGCGGCGCTGCCCGGGGCGTACCTGCCGAGCGCGCTGGCCTCCGTCCTGCTGGACCGGGCCGGCGCCGAGCCGCTCGCGGGCCGGGTCGGGGCGGTGGCCCTGGGCCCCGGGAGCGTGCGCGCCGTTGCCGTCGAGGGCGGCGGGTACCTGCTCGACGGGACCGCGCCTCCGGTGCTCGGCGCCGGTGAGGCCGACCTCGTCCTGCTCGCCGCCGAGGCCGCGCACGGCACCCGCTGGTTCGCCGTGGACGCCGCCGCGCTGGCCATCCGTACGCACGAGGCCGCCGACCCGACCCGGCCCACCGCCGAGGTGCACGCGCGCGGGGTCACCGTCCCGCCCGGCCGGATGCTGGAACTGGACGCGGCCCTGGTACGGGACCTGGCCTGCACGCTCTTCGCCGCCGATGCCTGCGGCACCGCCGCCTGGGCGCTGCACACGGCCGCCGAGTACGCCAAGGTGCGCGAGCAGTTCGGCCGGCCCATCGGGCAGTTCCAGGGCGTCAAGCACCTGTGCGCCGACATGCTGGTCCGGCTGGAGCAGGCCCGGGCGCTGGCCTGGGACGCGGCGCAGGCTGCGGACGAGCCGGCGCCGGTGCGCTCGCTGGTGGCGGCGCTGGCCGCCGGAGCCGCGCTGGACACCGCGTACTCCTGCGCCAAGGACTGCATCCAGGTGCTCGGCGGGATCGGGTTCACCTGGGAGCACGACGCCCACGTCTTCCTGCGCCGGGCCCTGGTCGCCCGCCAGCTCCTCGGCCCGGGCGACGGGCACCGCGTACGGGCCGTGCGGCTCGCGGCGGCGGGCGCCCGGCGGGAGCTGCGGCTGGAACTGCCCGAGGAGGCCGAGGCCTACCGGGCCCGGGCGCGCAGCGCCATCGAGGACGCGCGCGGGCTCGACCCGGCGGCCGCCCGGCGGATCCTGGCCCCCACCGGCTACGCCGCCCCCCACCTGCCGCCCCCCTACGGGCTGGGCGCCGGGCCCGTCGAGCAGATCGTCGTCCAGCAGGAGCTGCGCGCGGCCGGCGTCAGGCTCGCGGACCTCGGCATCGCCACCTGGGTCGTGCCCTCGCTGCTCGCCCACGGGACGGACGCGCAGCGCGAGGCCTACCTCCTGCCCACCCTGCGCGGGGACGTGACCTGGTGCCAGCTCTTCTCCGAGCCGGGGGCGGGCTCCGACCTGGCCTCGCTGCGGACGAGGGCCGAGCGCGCCGGGGACGGCTCCTGGACGGTCAACGGACAGAAGGTGTGGACGAGTTCCGCGCACAGCGCCGACTTCGGGATCCTGCTGGCCCGGACGGATCCCCAAGCCCCCAAGCACAAGGGGCTCGGCTACTTCGTCGTCGACATGAAACGCACTCCCGGCATCGACATCCGGCCGCTGAAGGAGATCACGGGCGAGGCCCTCTTCAACGAGGTGTACTTCGACGACGTGCAGCTCCCGGCGGACGCGCTGGTCGGGGCGGCCGACGGCGGGTGGAAGGTCGCCCGCCACACCCTCGGCAACGAGCGCGTCCACATGGCCGACCAGATGACCTTCGACACTGGTCTGGAAGCCCTGATCGCCCGCTCGGGAGAGCTCGACGGCGCGTACCGGGCGCGGATCGGGGCGCTGGCCGCCGAGGCGCACGCGCTCGCCTGCATCGGGCTGCGCACCACGCTCCAGCAGGTGTCGGGGCTGGAGCCGGGCGCGGGCGCGTCCGTACGCAAACTCGTGCAGACCCCGCACCAGCAGCGGACCGCGGAGCTCGCCCTCGAACTGCTGGGCCCGGCGGGCGCGGTGCGGGAGGGGGCGGGGGAGCGGGCGGTGCACGGGATGCTCATGTCCCGCTGCCTGACCATCGCCGGGGGCACCACGCAGGTCCAGCTCAACGTCGTCGCCGAGCGGATCCTCGGCCTTCCCAGGGACTAGGAGTCATCGGGCATGAAGTCACACAAGTCGTACATCGTGGGTGTCGGCATGACGAAGTTCGAGAAGCCGGAGTCGCGGGACTGGCAGTACTGGGACATGGCCAAGGAGGCCGGGAGCGCGGCGCTGGCGGACGCCGGGGTGGACTACGGGCTGGTGGAGCAGGTGCCGGTGGGGTACTGCTTCCAGGCCTCCACGGCCGGCCAGCGGGCGGCGTACGAGCTGGGGCTGAGCGGGGTCCCGGTCTACAACGTGAACAACAACTGCGCGACGGGCTCGACGGCGCTGATGATGGCGCGGCAGTTCGTGGAGGGCGGGCTGAACGACTGCGTGCTGGCGCTCGGCTTCGAGAAGATGAAGCGGGGCGCGCTGGGGGGCGGGGCCGACGGGGGAGACTTCGCGACCTCGCCGGTGGCCCGGCACTACGGGATCATGGCGGCCCGGCACGGCTTCGAGATGTCGCCGCCGACCGCGCAGATCTTCGGGAACGCCGCGCGCGAGCACATGGAGCGGTACGGGACCACGGCCGCGCAGCTGGCGGCGGTGGGGGCCAAGAACCACCGGCACTCCGCGAACAATCCGAACGCGCAGTTCCAGGACGTGTACGGGGTGGAGGAGGTCTTGGCGGCGAAGGAGATCCACGCGCCGCTGACGAAGCTGCAGTGCTCGCCGACCTCGGACGGGGCGGCGGCGGCGCTGGTCGTCTCGGAGCGGTTCGTGGTGCGGCACGGCCTGCACGACAAGGCGGTGGAGATCGTCGCGCAGGCGATGGTGACGGACACGGAGGAGTCCTTCGCGTCGGGTTCCTGCATCGACGTGGTCGGCAAGCCGATGTCGGCGGCTGCGGGGCGGGCGGTCTTCTCGGCCTCGGGGCTCGGGATCGAGGACGTGGACGTGATCGAGCTGCACGACTGCTTCTCGATCAACGAGCTGCTGACCTACGAGGCGCTGGGCATGTGCGAGGACGGCGCCGCCGGGAAGCTGGTGGAGAGCGGAGCCACCACGTACGGCGGGCGGTGGGTGGTCAACCCGTCCGGAGGGCTGATCTCCAAGGGGCACCCGCTCGGTGCGACGGGGCTGGCGCAGGCGGCGGAGCTGGTCTGGCAGCTGCGGGCGCAGGCGGGTCCGCGTCAGGTGCCGGGGGCGCGGGTGGGGCTGGCGCACAACATCGGGCTGGGCGGCGCGGCGGTGGTGACGCTCCTGCGCCGGTGACCCGCCGCCGCTCGCCCCGGCCAAGGCCTGCGACCCGGCCCCGCGACGCCCTGGCCGGGCTCGAGGCCCACGGCTCGGCCTCGGGCCCCGCGGGCGCAACCCCGCCCCGCCGGGAGGATCCGGCCCCGTCGGCGCGGGAGGCGCGGGGCCGGGGCGCAGGCCCAGGGGGGGTTACGGTGCGGAGAGGGTGGGGTCGATCACCGTTTCGCCCGTCGCGGCGCGGCGCACCGCGTCCGCCACGTCCTCGATCGGGCCGTCCCGCAGGATCAGCCCCGCCGCCCCCGCCGCCAGGACCGACGCCGCCAGGCCCGGGTGCGCGGACCCGGTCATCACCAGCACCCGGCACTCGGGATCCTCCGCCAGCAGCGCCGGCACCGCGGTCGCCTCCTGCACCAGCGCCACCACCGGGCGGGCCGTGGCCGAGGCCACCACCTCGATGTCGGGCTGCAGCCCGAGCCGCAGCGCGAGGGCCGGGTCCTGCGGGACCAGCAGCACCCGCAGGGAGCGTGCCGGACGGTGGTGCACGGGCATTTCCTCCACCCGCGAAGGCTACGGGCCGCGCCGTGCCCCGCGCGCGCAACACGCCCCGTCAAGACTCGATCTGACGCGAAGTCAGGAGTCTTCCCAAGTGCTGGGGCGTGCGTTATACATTCCTTCACCGGTCCTAGAACGCGTTCTAGAACGCGCCCCGCGGGCCGGCCCCGCATACGACCTCGGTGCGGCCGACGGTGCGGACGGCCGCACCGAGGTCTTCCACGAACAAGGAGCCGCATCCTCATGCCGATCGATGCCGCCAGGGCCCTCGCCGCCGACCCCCGCCGGGGGGACATCGGCTGGGACCACAAGGACATCCAGCTCTACCACCTCGGCCTCGGCGCCGGACTCCCGGCCACCGACCCCGACGAGCTGCGCTACACCCTCGAGTCCAAGCTCCACGTCCTCCCCAGCTTCGCGACCGTCGCCGGCGCCGGCATGGCCATGCTCGGCGGCCTCGGCCAGCCCGGCATCGAGGTCAACCTCGCCAACGTCCTGCACGGTGGCCACTCCATCGAGCTGCACCGGCCCATCCCCGTCAAGGGGCGGGCCACCTCCAGCTCCAAGGTCGCGGCCGTCTACGACAAGGGCAAGGCGGCCGTGATCGTGCTGCGCTCCGAGGTCGCGGACGCCGACGGGCCGCTGTGGACGAGCGACGCCCAGATCTTCGTACGCGGCGAAGGCGGGTTCGGCGGCGAGCGCGGGCCCTCCGTCCGCGAGGAGCTGCCGGACCGCGCGCCGGACCGCGTCGAGGAACGGCCGATCCGCGAGGAGCAGGCCCTGCTCTACCGCCTCTCGGGCGACTGGAACCCCCTGCACGCCGACCCCGAGTTCGCCAAGCTGGCGGGCTTCGACCGGCCGATCCTGCACGGCCTGTGCTCGTACGGCATGACCCTCAAGGCCGTCGTCGACACGGCCCTCGGCGGGGACGTCTCCCGGGTCCGCGCCTACCGCACGCGCTTCGCCGGGATCGTCTTCCCGGGCGAGACGCTGCGCATCCGGATGTGGCAGGAGCCCGGCCGCGTCCTGGTGGCCGTGAGCGCCGCCGACCGCGACGACGCGCCGGTCCTCGCCGACACCGTCGTCGAACACTCGTAGCATCCACAGAAGGAGCCGCACCGTGCGCGCAGCACTGCAGAGCGAGATCGGCCAGGACAAGCTCGAGGTCGTCGACGACATGGAGGCCGTGGGCCTCGGCCCCGGCAAGGTCAAGATCCGGGTCAAGGCCACCGGCCTGTGCCACTCCGACCTCTCCGCGATGAACGGCGTCCTGCCGCAGCCCGCCCCCTTCGTCCCCGGGCACGAGGGCTCCGGAGTCGTCTGCGACGTCGGCGACGGCGTCACCAGCCACGCGATCGGCGACCGGGTCCTCGTCTGCTGGCTGCCGCCGTGCGGCCACTGCCCGTCCTGCAAGCGCGGCCAGGGCCACCTGTGCCTGCAGAGCCTGGTCAACGCGGGCACCCCCAACTTCCGACGCGCGGGCGGCGACATCTTCGGGTTCGCCGCGACCGGCACCTTCGCCGAGGAGCTCGTCGTCGACGCCGCGTGCGCCGTCCCGATTCCCGACGACGTGCCCTTCGACATCGCCGCGCTCATCGGCTGCGGGGTCACCACCGGCCTCGGCGCGGCCATCAACACCGCCGACGTGGAGGCCGGCTCCTCGGTCGCGGTCATCGGCTGCGGCGGCGTCGGCATATCCGTCATCCAGGGCGCCAAGGTCCAGGGCGCGGCCCAGATCGTCGCCGTCGACCCGGTGGAGTCCCGGCGCGAGGCAGCCCTGCGGTTCGGCGCCACCGAGGCGGTGGCCCCCGACGCCTTCGACGACGCCAAGAACCGGATCACCGGCGGCGAGGGCTTCGACTACGTCTTCGAGGTCGTCGGCAAGTCCGCCACCGCGCAGACCGCGTACAAGATGACCCGGCGCGGCGGCAGCGTGGTCGTCGTCGGCGCGGGCGCCCTGGACGACACCTTCCAGATCGACATGTTCTCGCTCTTCTTCGACGAGAAGAAGATCCTTCCGTCGATGTACGGCGGCGGCGACGTGTTGCGGTCCTACGAACGCACCATCGCGCTGTGGCGGGCCGGCCGGGTGGACCTGGCGGGCCTGATCACCCACCGGGTGCAGCTCGCCGAGATCAACGACGCCCTCGACCAGATGCGCACCGGGGTGGCCCTGCGCACCTGCATCGAACTGTGACCGCACCGGACGCTCCGGCCGCCCTGACCGCTCCGACCGGTCTGTTCGCCCTGACCGCCCTGACCGCCCTGACCGCCTTGACGCACCGCGAGAGGAACCGTACGGATGTCACTGCCACTTGAGGGGCTCTGCGCCATCGTCACCGGCGCGGGCCGCGGCCTCGGCCGGGCCGAGGCCATCGAGCTCGCGCGGCTCGGCGCGAGCGTGGTCGTCAACGACTTCGGGCAGCCGGGCCGGGACGGGTCGGGGGAGGCCTCGGCCGCCCCCGCGGAGGAGGTCGCCGCCGAGATCCGCGCCGCCGGCGGGCAGGCCGTCGCGCACCTGGGCGACGTGGCCGACTTCGAGCAGGCGCGCGAGCTGGTCGAGCTGGCGGTCTCCGCCTTCGGCAAGCTCGACGTCCTGGTCAACAATGCGGGCATCCTGCGTGACCGGATGGTCTTCTCCATGTCGGAGGCCGAGTGGGACTCGGTGATCCGGGTCCACCTCAAAGGCCACTTCAACACCACGCACTTCGCGTCCGCGCACTGGCGGGAACGGTCGAAGGCGGCGGGCGGCCCGGTCTACGGCCGGATCATCAACACCTCCTCCGAGGCGTTCCTCGGCGGCTCGGCCGGCCAGCCGAACTACGCGGCGGCCAAGGGCGGCATCGTGGGCCTGACCACGTCCACCGCCCTGGCCCTGGCGAAGTACGGGGTGACGGCCAACGCGATCTGCCCGCGCGCCCGCACCCGGATGACCGAGGACGTCTTCGCGGGCTTCCAGGTCCCGGAGGAGGGCAAGCTGGACGCCCTCGCCCCCGAGCACGTCTCCCCGCTCGTCGGCTACCTGGCCTCACCCGCCTCGGCCAAGGCCAACGGACAGCTGTTCGTCGTACACGGCGGGATCGTGGCCGTCATGGAGCGTCCCAAGGTGGCCGCGAAGTTCGACACGACCAAGGAGGCCTTCTCCTACGAGGAACTCGACGAGGTCCTGACCCCGTACTACGACTCCCGTCCGGCGAACGAGACCTTCGCCGCGACGGAGGTGCTGGGCCTCAAGCACGACTGAGCGGCGCCTGCTGGAGGGGGACCGGGCGGGGCGCGGGCGGCGGTACGGGGTCCACGCGGACCGGCGGGGGAGGGGCGGGCGGCATGCTCAGCCCGACGATCCCGCAGGGCACTTCGGGGGTCGCGTACGGCAGGTGCAGGCGGCCCTGCGGGCTCCACAGGCCCGTACCGCCCAGCCAGCCGTGGGGCGCCCCGAGCCGGAAGACGTGCCGGTCGGCGGGGCGCCACAGGCCGATGCCCCCCTCCCCCGAGGGGCCCATCCGCAACGCCACCCCGCAGGTCTCCGGCATCAGCGCCTGACCCGGCTGGAGCGCGAACGGGGTGGCGTCCAGGTGCCGCAGGCACTCCGGGAAGCGGACCGGCAGGGAACTGCCCAGCACGCCCCAGCCCAGGCGCGGCTCACCCGGCGCGTCGGAGCGGATCAGCAGCAGTCCGCTGTCCGGGTCGGCCAGCAGCAGCCGGTCCTCGCTGTCCTCCGCGATCTGGAGCAGCGGGGACACCTCGCCGCCGCGCTCCAGGTCCACGGCCACGGCCTTGGTGGTCCCGTCCAGCTCGCGGTCCAGGGCCAGCAGCCGGCCCGTCCGGTCCAGCCATACGCCACCGGAGCAGCGTCCCGGGACCTCGGCCACCCGCCGCGGCCCGAAGGCGCCCCCGGCCACCTGCCAGACCGTGGTCCCGCCGTCGCCCGCGGCCAGCGCGAAGGCGCCGTGCCCGTCCGGGGACGGCGGCAGCAGGCGGACCCGTACGCCGTCCTCCCGCTGCACCCCGCCCAGCTGGAGCTCCCCCGTGCGCGGCCCCGTTGCCGCGCCCGTGGGGTACAGCAGCGCGAAGGCGTGCCGCTCCGCCACCCGCCGGTGGATCAGCACCCGCCCGTCGGCCAGCGGCAGCACTTCGCTGTCGGCCTCCTCGGGCTGTGCGAGCGGCAGCGGCACCGCGTACGGCTCGGGCCCGGCCAGGGTCCAGCGCTCCGCGTAGAGCGCGTCACCGTCCCCGGCGAGCCGGGCGGCGTACGCACCGTCCGCGGCGATCGTGAACGGGGCCGTGCTCGTCGTTTCGATGGCACAGACAGTCATCCGTGCGTCACCTCCGGTGAGGAAGCTAGTTTTCGCACTTCCTGCCGAACAACAGGACCAACCCCGCTTCACACGTACGGGTGGCCGGGCGGCGGTTCCCGTGAGGGCGGGGAGGCGATTGTGCTGGGAGCGCCCGGTACCTCCGGGCCGCCGACTGCGCGCCGCGGACGGCCGGGTCGGCCCGGAGCGGAGGGACGCGGCCTGCCGCCGATCGCGTACGCGTCGACCTGCGCGGCGTCCGCGTCCGGGAGCGGAGGCCCGCCTCCAGGAACCGACGAGCGGTCGGGCCGTGGGGCGGGCGCCACGGACGGTAGCCTTGGCCCGTGCCCCGTCTCTCTGAAGTCATCGCCGCGCTGGACGCTCTCTGGCCCCCCTCGCGGGCCGAGCAGTGGGATGCCGTCGGCACCGTCTGCGGCGATCCCGACGCCGAGGTCTCCCGGGTCCTGTTCGCCGTGGACCCCGTACAGGAGATCGCCGACGAAGCCCTGAAGCTGGGCGCCGACCTCATCGTCACCCACCACCCGCTCTACCTGCGCGGGACCACCACCGTCGAGGCCGGCACCTTCAAGGGCCGCGTCGTGCACACGCTGATCAAGAACGACATCGCGCTGCACGTCGCCCACACCAACGCCGACACCGCCGACCCCGGAGTCTCCGACGCCCTCGCGGGCGCCCTGGACCTGCGCGTCGTCGGCCCGCTGGTGCCCGACCCCACCGACCCCACCGGCCGCCGGGGCCTCGGCCGGATCTGCGAACTGGACCACCCCGAGACGCTGCGCGAGTTCGCCGCCCGCGCCGCGGCCTGGCTGCCGCAGACCGCCCAGGGCATCCGCTTCGCCGGCGACCCGGACGCCCTGATCCACCGCGTCGCCGTCAGCGGCGGCTCCGGCGACAGCCTCTTCGAGCAGGTCCGCGCCTCCGGCGTGGACGCCTTCCTGACCGCCGACCTGCGCCACCACCCGGTCTCCGAGGCCCGCGAGCAGAGCCCGCTCGCCCTCGTCGACGCCGCCCACTGGGCCACCGAGTGGCCCTGGTGCGAGCAGGCCGCGGCCCAGCTCGACGCGATCTCCGAGCGCCACGGATGGGGTCTGCGGACCCACGTCTCGCGCACGGTCACCGACCCGTGGACGGCGCACGCGCCGTCCGTCACACACCCTTCTATCTCTGGAGCCCCCAACTGAACGCCGAGCCCGCCGACCAGATCCGACTTCTCGACGTCCAGGCCCTGGACGTGCGGCTGTCTCAGCTCGCCCACAAGCGCAAGTCGCTGCCCGAGCACGCCGAGGTCGACTCGCTGACCAAGGACCTCACCCAGCAGCGCGATCTGCTCGTCGCCGCCCAGACGCAGGCCAGCGACGCCGCCCGCGAGCAGACCAAGGCGGAGCAGGACGTGGACCAGGTGCGCCAGCGCGCGGCCCGCGACCAGCAGCGCCTGGACTCCGGCGTGGGCATCTCGGCCCGGGACCTGGCCAACCTGCAGAGCGAGGTCGTCTCCCTGGCCAAGCGGCAGGCCGACCTGGAGGACGTGGTCCTGGAGGTCATGGAGCGCCTGGAGGGCGCGCAGGAGCGGGTCACCGCGCTCACCGCGAGCGTCTCCGCCCTGGAGGCCAAGCTCACCGACGCCACCGCGCGCCGCGACGCGGCCACCGGCGCGCTCGACGCCGAGGCCGCCAAGGTCACCAAGGACCGCGAGGTCATCGTCGGCTCCATGCCGTCCGACCTGATGGCCCTGTACGAGAAGATCCGCGTCAAGCAGGGCGGGGTCGGGGCCGCGCGCCTGTACCAGCGCCGCTGCGAGGGCTGCCGCCTCGAGCTCGACATGGCGGAGGTCAACGAGATCAAGGCCGCGGCCCGCGACCAGGTCGTGCGCCACGAGAACTGCGGCCGCATCCTGGTCCGTACGGCCGACTCGGGCATCTGATGCCGCGGTTTGTCGTGGAGGCGGACGGCGGATCCCGGGGCAACCCGGGGCCCGCCGGCTACGGCGCGGTGGTCCTGGATCCGGAGACGGGCGAGACGCTGGCCGAGCGCGCGGAGTACATCGGCATCGCGACGAACAACGTGGCCGAGTACAAGGGCCTGATCGCCGGGCTCAGGGCGGCTCGCGAACTGGCGCCGGACGCACGGGTCCTGGTCCGGATGGACTCCAAGCTGGTCGTCGAGCAGATGTCCGGCCGCTGGAAGATCAAGCACCCGGACATGAAGCCGCTCGCGGCGGAGGCGGCGACGATCCTGCCCCGCTCGCAGGTGGTGTACGAGTGGATCCCGCGCGACCGCAACAAGCACGCGGACCGGCTCGCCAACGAGGCCATGGACGCCGGCAAGCGCGGCAAGCAGTGGGAGCCGTCGGCCTCGTCCGCCGCCCTCGACCACGGCGTCGCGCGCGCCCTCGCGACCCCGGCACCCGCAGGCCCGCCCGGGGACGCCGCGGCGGGCGCCGCGGCCGTCCGCGCCGCGATGGCCTCCGGCACGGCCGCGGGGCTCGGCGCGGCCGCGGTGGCGGACACCCGCGCCGCCGCCTCCGCCGGGTCGGCGGGCGCCGACACGCTGTTCGCCGAGCCGGGCCTGATTCCGGCCCCGGCAGCGGTGTCCGGTGCGGCGGCGGAGCTCGCGGCCCCCGGCGCCGGTCCCGGCCACGCCGCCACGGCCGGGACCGGGCTGCCCCGGCCCGCCACCGCAGGCCCCGGCTGGGGCCCCGACATGGGCGCCCCCGCCACCTTCGTGCTGCTGCGGCACGGCGAGACCGCGCTCACCCCGCAGAAGCGCTTCTCCGGCAGCGGCGGCAGCGACCCCGAGCTGTCCCCGGCCGGGCGCCGCCAGGCGTCGGCCGTGGCCGAGGCGCTGGCCGCCCGCGGCACCGTCCAGACGGTCATCACGTCACCGCTGCGCCGCTGCCGCGAGACCGCCCAGGTCGTCGCGGACCGCCTCGGCCTCCCGGTGGCGGTCGAAGAGGGCCTGCGCGAGGTGGACTTCGGCGCCTGGGAGGGGCTGACCTTCGCCGAGGTGCGGGAGCGGTTCCCCGACGACCTCCAGGCCTGGCTGGACTCCCCCCGCGCGGCCCCCACCGGCGGCGGCGAGAGCTTCACCGTCGCCACCCGGCGGATCTCGGCCACCCGCGACCGGCTGCTCGCCGAGCACGCGGGCCGCACGGCCCTGCTGGTCACCCACGTGACCCCGGTCAAGATCCTGGTGCGCCTCGCCCTGGGCGCCCCGCCGGAGTCGCTGTTCCGCATGGAGCTCTCGGCGGCCTCGCTGTCGGCGGTGGCGTACTACGCGGACGGCAACGCCTCGGTCCGGCTGCTGAACGACACGTCCCACCTGCGGTAGCCCTCTGCTCCCGCACCCGCGGAAGACGAACCCCCGCCCTGCGTGCGGGGGTTCGTGTGTTTCCGGCCCGGGGCCACTGCTCTCGGTGGGGGGCAGCAGTCCGTGATTGCGGGTCGCAGTCGCCGCCGTAGCGCCTTTCGGCGGCGTGCGGTGCGGTGGCCGGGCCGGCCACTCCGGGTGCGCACCCGGGGGTGCGGTGACAACGCGGGCCGTGACAATGCGGGGGCCGACAGCCCCCCACTGCGTGATCGCGTGGGAGGCCGGATCCACGCCCTTGCGGGGAGTGGCGGCAGACGAGCCGGCCTGTACGCCGGGTTCTGTCACCCGGTGACCTCGCGGTCGCCGGGGAGACGGCCATCCATCTAGGACCGGCGTTGCCGCCGGCCTCGTGCGGTCTACCCGCGGACTCGGGCGGGCAGCCCTCAAACGTCCGCGCAGACCCGTCCGAAGACGGGTCCTCTTGACCTTGCTCCGGGTGGGGTTTACCTAGCCGCCTGAGTCACCTCAGGCGCTGGTGGTCTCTTACACCACCGTTTCACCCTTACCGAGGGCCGAAGCCCCCGGCGGTCTGTTTTCTGTGGCACTGTCCCGCGGGTCACCCCGGGTGGGCGTTACCCACCACCCTGCCCTGTGGAGCCCGGACGTTCCTCGGCGGGATCCGGAGATCCCGACGCGGCCGCCCGGCCGACTCGTCTGCCGTGGCGACCATGTTACCGGCTGTGCCGTCGGCCCTTGACCTTGACGCAGCGGCAGGGTTTCTACTGGGGGCCATGCGGATCGGAGAGATCGCCGCGCTCGTCGGGGTCACGGCCCGGGCGATCCGGCACTACCACCACGTCGGGCTGCTCCCGGAACCGGAGCGGCGCCCCAACGGATACCGGGCCTACAGCGTCCGCGACGCCGTCCTGCTGGCCCGGGTGCGCCGGCTCACCGAGCTCGGGCTGAGCCTCGACGAGGTCCGGGACGTGCTCGCCGACGACGCCGGGCGCGAACTGGCCGACGTACTCGAAGAGCTCGACGCCGACCTGGCCCGCCAGGAGGCCGAGATCGCCGAGCGCCGGCGCCGCCTCGCCGTGCTGCTGGCCGCCCCGCCCGGGGAGGCGGAACCGCTGTCCCCCGCCTTGGCCGCGCTGCTGGCCAAGGCGCCGCCCACGGATTCGCCGGCCGCCGCCAAGGACCGCGAGCACCTGACGCTCCTCGACGCCGCGGGCCCCGGCGGCGAAGAGCTCTACGCGGCCCTCGGGTCACTGGCCGCCGACCCCGCCGTGCTCGCGCTCTACGAGCGGCTGGACGCCCTCGCCGACGCCGCCGAGGACGATCCGCGGATCCCGGTCCTGGCCGCGGAACTGGTCGCGGCCGTACCCGACGAGGTGTTCGCCGCGATCCCCGCCCGGGGCCCGGTCGTCGCCGGGTTCAAGGAGGCGCTGCTCGCCGAGTACGCGCCCGCGCAGGCGGAAGTCGTACGCATGGTCATGGAGGCGTCCATGGAGAGGGGGACGGGATGAAGGGGGTGCGGGTGGCGCGGATGACGGCCGTGGCCGTCATACCGGGGGAACTGGTGCTGGTCTGCTGCCTGGTCGCCGGCGCGCGGCCCCCCGCCTGGGCGGTGGCGGCGTCCGAGCTCCTGGTGCTCGCCGTGCTCCTGCTGGAGGCCTGGGTGCTGCGCTCGCTGTACGCCGGCGCCCGCGCCCTGGGTGCGGAGCCCCGGGCGGCCTGGCGGGAGGCCGTGCACACGGTCGTGCCCGTCCAGGTGCGCCGGCTGCTGCGGCACGAGCTGCGCGCCACCGCCTCCCTCGGCTGGTGGGTGCTGCGCCGCCAGCACGGGGTACGGGCCGGGGACCTGGCCGCCGGATACACGTCACCGCAGACCGCCATGATGTACGGGATGCTCTTCGTGTCGGCGATCGAGACGGTCGCGCTGGCCGTGCTCATTCCCTGGCCGGCGGTCCACCGGGCGGTGCTCGTCCTCGACGTGTACGGGATCCTGATCGTGCTCGCCCTGCACGCCGCGTGCGTCACCCGCCCGCACGTGGTCCGGTCCGACGGCTCCCTGCGGATCCGGTACGGGGCCCTGTTCGACCTCGTCGTGCCGCCGGACGCGGTGGCCTCGGTGCGGGTCGACCGGCGCTACCCGCAGGGGCGGCTGGTCACGGTGTCCGAGGACGGGGTGCTCGACCTGATCGTGGGCGGCCAGACCACCGTGACCCTGGAGCTGATCCGGCCCCTGCCCTTCGTCCGGCCGCTCGGCGCCCGGGGACGGGCACGGACCATCCGCTTCCACGCGGACGACCCGCGCGCGCTGGTCACCGCACTGCGCCGGCCGGTGTAGCCGGACCGCTGCGCGGCCCGCCGCCTCACGCCAGGGCGAAGAGGACCTTCGCGACGCCCGGGTCCGCCTCCGTCAGCCGGACCCGGATCCGCTCGCCCAGGGGCAGTTCGCGGGCCGCGGACACGACCCGGCCGACCACCGCCGGTTCGGCCAGGTGGACCGTCCCCTCCCGCGGTTCGTGGTCCTTGACGTCGATCACCGTGGCCTCGAAGGTCTCCCCGATGCGGTCCTTGAGCACGGCGGCCTCGACGAGGTCCACGCACTCCCGTTCGGCCGCGTTGGCCAGCCGGCCGCCGTCCGCCATCTCCTTCGGCAGCGCGTCCAGTGCCGCCACCGCCCACTGCGGGGGCTCGGCCCCGGCCACCGACGCCAGGCACAGCTCCCCGGTGTACCGGTCCACCAGCCGGCGCAGCGGGGCGGTGCAGTGGGCGTACGGGGCCGCGACCGCCGCGTGGATCGCCGGGTCCGGGCTCTCGCCGCCGGTGAAGACGGTGTAGCCGGCGCCGCGCAGCAGGGCCGTGCACTCCTGGAGGAAGGCGGCGTGGGCGGGCCGGTGCGGGTCGAGGGAGCGCACGAGTTCGGCGTACGGGACGTGGTGCGGCCAGTCGATCCGCAGGGCCTTCGCCGCCCGCCGCAGCCTGCCGACGGCGCCGTCGGGCGCCCGGGGGAGGGTGCGCAGGATCCCGGTCCCGGCGGCCAGCATCAGGTCGGCCGCGGCGATGCCGGTCATCAGGGAGATCTGGGCGTTCCAGCCGTCCGCGGGCAACGGGGCGCGGTAGGCCAGTGCGTACGAGCCGTCGTGCGCGACGACCTCCTGCTCGGGCACGTTCAGGGAGATGCCGCCGCGCTCCACCTCGAGGGCCTCGCGGAGCCGGCCGATGTCCTCGAGGAGGGCGACCGGCTCCTCCGCGGCGCCGGTGTCGATGGCCTTCTGGACCCCCTCGTAGTCGAGCCGGGCCCGGCTGCGCACGAGGGCGCGGCGGACGTCGGTGGTCTCCACCCGGCCCTCGGCGTCGAGGTCGAGCCGCCAGAGCAGCGCGGGGCGGGTCTGGTCGGGCAGCAGGCTGGCCGCGCCCTCCGAGAGCACGGCCGGGTGCAGGGGGACCCTGCCGTCCGGGAAGTAGAGGGTGGTGACGCGGCGGTGGGCCTCCGCGTCGAGCGGGCCGCCGGGGGCCACGAAGGCGGCGACGTCGGCGATGGCGTAGTGGACGCGGAAGCCGCCGGCCGGCCGCTTCGCCAGGTGCATGGCCTGGTCGAGGTCCCGGGAGGACGGCGGGTCGACGGTGAAGAAGGGGAGGTCGGTGGCGTCGGCGGCGGGCAGGCGTGGTTCGCGGGCGGCCCGCTCGGCCTCGGCGAGCACCTCGGCCGGGAACGCGTCCGGCACGCCCAGCTTCGTCCGCAGTGCGCGCAGGGCCGCCCGCAGGGCAGCCCCGTCCGCGCCGGTCATGTGCATCTGGCGGCGTGGCATGCACCGAGCGTAGGCCGTCTCTTCGGTTCGTGCCTGACCGGCAAGATCCGGAAGGGACGACCCAGGGGCGAGGGGGCCGGGCGGCACGGCGAGGCGTCTACCCTGGCCGGGGGGCCGCACCCCCGCGTCGTGTCGTACCGAAGGAGATCCACCGTGCTCGTGCTGCTGCCGCCGTCCGAAGGAAAGGCCGCCGGCGGCTCCGGCGCACCCCTGGAGCCGCAGTCGCTGTCGCTGCCCGGTCTCGCCGCGGCCCGTGCGGGGGTCCTGGACGAACTGGTCGAGCTGTGCGCGGGCGACGAGCTCAAGGCGCGCGAGGTGCTGGGCCTGAGCGAGGGCCTGCGCGGCGAGGTCGCCAAGAACGCGGGGCTGCGGTCGGCGCCGGCCCGGCCGGCCGGGGAGATCTACACCGGTGTGCTGTACGACGCGCTGGGGCTGGCGGACCTGACCCCGGCGGCGCGGGCGCTGGCCGAGGAGGCGCTGCTGGTCTTCTCGGGGCTGTGGGGCGCGGTGCGCATCACGGACCGGATCCCGTCGTACCGCTGCTCGATGGGCGTGAAGCTGCCGGGGTGCGGGGCCTTGGGGGCGTACTGGCGGGAGCCGATGGCGCAGGTACTGCCCGAGGCCGCCGGGGAGGGGCTGGTGCTGGACCTGCGGTCGGCGGCGTACGGATCCGCCTGGAAGCCGAAGGGCGAGGTGGCGGGGCGGACGGCCACCGTGCGGGTGCTGCACGCGCAGATGGTGGACGGCGTGGAGAAGCGGTCCGTGGTGAGCCACTTCAACAAGGCGACGAAGGGACGGCTGGTGCGCGACCTCCTGCTCGCGGGGGCGGTTCCGGCGTCGCCGGCCGAGCTGGTCGAGGCCCTGCGGGACCTGGGCTACGTGGTCGAGGCCGACGCCCCGGCGAAGGCCGCGAAGGCCTGGTCCCTCGACGTGGTCGTGACCCAGATCCACCACTGACCCGCGGCTCGCCGCCTTAGGGCCCCGCCGGGGGCCGAAGGCGAGGAACTCGCGCACGCTCCTGCTGTCCTGTGCCCCGCCCTGGGGCCACGGGCCTGGCCCTGCCCCGGCCTTCCAGCGGGCGGGCCAGGGGCCTAGCGGTCCCGGGCGGGCCAGGGGCCTAGCGGCCCAGGGGCCAGGCGACCGCGGCCGGGGTCAGGTCGGTGGTGCCCGCGTACGTGGCGCAGGCGTCCGTCAGCGTTTCCAGGAGGGTGAGGGGGTCCGGGAGGGGGTGGTCCATGCCACGGAGCCAGGTGACCGAGTGGTCACCGGGCAGGGCCGCCGGGGGGACCAGGACGTAGCTGCCGCGGCAGTGCCAGCGCAGGCCCGGGTGCTCGTCCATCGTCTCGGGGTGGCAGTCCAGTTCGCAGGGCCACCACTCGTCCTCGTCCTCGGGGGTGCCGCGGGTGGCGGTGAAGAAGAGCATCCGCGCCTGGTCCCCGGTGCCGCCCGACTCGGCGACCGGCCCGACCTCGATGCCGGCTTCCAGCAGGCGGGCGAGCGCGTTGGCGCCGGCTTCCAGCGGGACGTCGAGTACGTCGTGGACCATGCCGGTCGCGGTGATGAAGTTGGCCTGGGGCTGGTTGCGCGCCCAGCGTTCGACCTGGGCGCGGTCGGTGGTCGACTGGGTCTGCCAGGCGAAGGAGAGGGGGTGTCGCGCGGGAGTGGGGCAGCCGATGCGGTCGCACGAACACCGGTAGCCGGCGGGATGGGCGGCGGGTGCGAGCGGCAGGCCGGCGGCGGCGACGGCCAGGAGGAGCGCCTCGCGCTCTTGTCCGGGGTCCTCGGCGACGGGTTTCTGCCGCCGGCGCAGCCACTGGGAAATCCTGCTCTGCTCGCCGCGTTTGACGCGGCCGGACTCAGACCCCATCTATCCCCTCACCTCACCGTATCCCCGGCGGACCTTCACATGGTCCCACCATCCTGCGCCCCGGGTGACCGGTCTCGGTGACCGGGGGGTTGGAGATGGGTGACCGGCAACCCCCACATAACCACAGAATCCGGCCATTTGGTTTCGCGTCAGGGGACGGTGACGTTGGCCACCCCGCCCAGCACCCGGTCCACGAGGGCGTCGGCGAAGGCGTGCGTCAGCGGCTGCGTCCGCAGCAGCCAGCGGTACGTCAGCGGGCCGAGCAGCATCTCCACCGTCAGCCGCAGGTCGGTGTCCGGCGCGAGCTGTCCGGCGTCCCGCGCGGTGCGCAACCGCGCCTCGTACAGGGCGAGCTGCGGCTCGAGCAGCCGCTCGTTGAAGCGGGCGCCGAGCTCGGGGTCGGTGGCGCCGGCCGCCGTCAGGGCGCGCGCGGGGGCCTCGTACTTCTCGTCGCACAGCTCGTCCACCGTCGCCCGCAGGACGTACTTCAGGTCGGCCGCGAGGTCCCCGGTGTCGGGGAAGCCGGTCCACCGGGCCTCCGTCTCCGCGTCCCCGGCGAGCGAGAGCGAGGCGTCGAGGAGGACCGCGGCCTTCGACGGCCACCAGCGGTAGATGGTCTGCTTGCCGACTCCGGCGCGGGCGGCGATGGCCTCGACGGTCAGCTTGTTGTACCCGACCTCCCCGACCAGGGCGAGCGCGGCGTCGAGGATGGCCCGCCGGGAGCGGTCGCTGCGGCGGGTTGCATCAGGGGCCTTGGCGGGCGGTTTGGTCATGTCCTGAAACTACCAACCGAGACGTCTCGTCTTCCTCTTGTCCGCTAAACCACCCAATCAGTTCACTGCGGTGTCCGGCGTGAGGAGAGACGATTCTCTCCACACTCGTCGTAAGTCGTGAGGAGCCTTCTTTGCGCAGAGTCGCCACACCCCGGCGCTACCTGATGTGCCCACCGGCACACTTCAAGGTCACCTACTCCATCAACCCGTGGATGGATCCCACGAAACCGGTGGACCTGCCCCTCGCACTCGCCCAGTGGGAGGACCTGAGGGACCGTTACCGCTCCCTCGGGCACACCGTCGAAACCCTCGAACCGCACCCCGAACTGCCGGACATGGTCTTCGCGGCGAACGGGGCCCTCGTCGTCGACGGGCGGGTGCTCGGGGCCCGGTTCGCCCATCCGGAGCGGGCGGCCGAGGCCGAGATCCACCTCGAGTGGTTCCGCAGCCACGGCTACCGGGAGGTTCACGAGCCGTCCCACGTGAACGAGGGCGAGGGCGACTTCGCCGTCACCGCCAGCTACATCCTGGCCGGCCGGGGCTTCCGCTCCAGCCCGCTCTCGCACGACGAGGCCCAGGAGTTCTTCGGCCGCCCCGTCATCGGCCTCGACCTGGTGGACCCGCGCTACTACCACCTGGACACGGCCCTGTGCGTCCTCGACGGCGACGAGGTCATGTACCACCCGCCCGCCTTCTCGCCGGGCAGCAGGGCCGTACTGCGGCGCCTCTTCCCCGACGCGCTGCTCGCCGGGGAGGAGGACGCGGCGGCCCTGGGGATGAACGCGGTCTCGGACGGACGGCACGTCCTGCTCCCGCAGGCGGCGACCGGACTGCTGGCGCCGCTGCGGGACCGGGGCTTCGAGCCGGTGCCGATGGACCTGGGCGAGCTGCTCAAGGGCGGCGGCAGCGTGAAGTGCTGCACCCAGGAGCTGCGGCCCGGGACGGACTAGTCCTCTTCGGAAGGGGGCGGCCAGGCCTGGCCCCAGTCGGCGTCCCGCGCCGCCTTGTAGAGGTCCCCGTGGCGCTTGGTCACGTTGACCCGGGTCAGGCCCTCGCCCTCGGGCCCGCACAGTTCCAGCAGTACGAGCCCCTTGCGGATCTGCGGCTTCCGCGTGATCCGGGAGGCGGCCGGCCCGGCCGGGAAGCGGGTCGCGGCGACGTAGCTGAACTTCTCGTCCTCGTACGGGAGCGAGCCGCCCTTGACCTGCCGGTGCAGCGAGGACCGGCTGACCCGCGCCGAGAAGTGGCACCAGTCCTTCCCGACCTCGATCGGGCAGGTCCCGTCGTGCGGGCAGGGCGCGGCCACCCGCAGGCCTGCCGCGATCAGCTGGTCGCGGGCCTCGCGGATGCGCAGGTACCCCTCGGGTGTGCCGGGCTCGATCAGCACCACGGCCTGGCCGGCCCGCGCCGCCTCGGCGACGACGGCCGTACGGGCCTGGGGGGTCAGCTCGCCCAGCACGTACGAGACCGTCACCAGGTCGGCCTCGGGCAGCGTCAGCCCGGAGCCGATGACCGCCCGCCGCCAGTGCGCGCCGCGCAGCACCTGCGAGGTGGAGGCGGCCGCCAGCTCACGGCCCAGGGTCAGCGCCGGCTCGGCCCAGTCGAGCACCGTGGTCTCGCGCGGGCCCTCCCAGGTCGCGTCCACCGCCCAGGTCGCGGCGCCCGTGCCGCCGCCCACGTCCACGTGCGAGCCCGGTGCCCACTGCGGGGCCGCCTCGGCGAGGCCGTCCAGGGCGGCCCGGACGGCCTCGAAGGTGGCCGGCATCCGGTACGCCGCGTACGCCGCCACGTCGGAGCGGTCGCGCAGCACGGGCGCGTCGGTGGGGGTCCGCCCCCGGTAGCTGGCGATGAGCCGCTCGACGGCGGCCGCGGCCTGCTTGGGCGGGAGTCCGTCGAGCAGCCCGCCGAGCGCGCTGCGGAGGGTGTCGGCGGTGGTGGGGGCGGAGGCGTTCACCTGCGAAGTTTACGGCGCTGCGGACAGCTCTGACGCGCGGCTGCGCCACGGGCGGCACAGGCCGGCGAAGCAGGCCACCGCCAGCAGCGAGCAGACCAGCTGCACCACTGCCATCGGCACCGCGGTGTCCTCGCCCGCGATCCCGACCAGCGGTGAGGCGACCGCGCCGACCAGGAAGGAGGAGGTGCCGATCAGCGCGGACGCCGAGCCGGCGGCGTGCGGGGTGCGCATGAGCGCCTGGGCGTTGGTGTTGGGCATCACCAGGCCCATCGCGGACATCAGCACGAACAGGGCGGCGGCGATCGGGACCAGCCCGGCCTTGCCGAACACCCCGGACGCCATGAGCAGCAGGGCCACCGAGGTGACCGTGACGAGCGCGAGTCCGACGGCCAGGGTCTTGTCCATGTCGACCCGGCCGACCAGCAGCTTGCCGTTGATCTGGCCGACGGCGATCAGGCCGAAGGAGTTGACGCCGAACAGCAGGCTGAAGGCCTGGGGCGAAGCACCGTAGATCTCCTGCACCACGAAGGGGGAGGCGGCGATGTACGAGAACAGCACCGCGAAGGCGAAACCGCCGGCCAGGGTGTAGCCGGTGAAGACGCGGTCGCCGAGCAGTCCCCGCATGGTCCGCAGGGCCGCGCCGACGCCGCCCGTCTGGCGCCGCTCGGGCGGCAGGGTCTCGCCCAGGCTGCGCCACACCATCAGGGTGAGCACCAGGCCCACGGCGGTGAGGACGACGAAGACCCCGCGCCAGTCGGAGAAGCGCAGCACCTGGCCGCCGATGAGCGGGGCGACGATCGGGGCGGTGCCGGATATGAGCATCAGGTTGGAGAAGAACCGGGCCATCTCGACCCCGTCGTACAGGTCGCGCACCACGGCCCGGGCGATGACGATCGCGGCCGCGCCGGCCAGGCCCTGGAGCAGGCGGAAGGCGATCAGCAGCTCGGCGGTCGGGGCGAGGGCGCAGATCGCCGTGGCCAGGACGTACACGGCCATGCCGATGAGCAGCGGTGTGCGCCGGCCCCACTTGTCGCTCATGGGGCCGATGACGAGCTGGCCCAGTGCCATGCCGGCGAGGCAGGCGGTGAGGGTGAGCTGGATGGTGGCGGCGGGGCTGTGCAGGACGTTGGTGACCTCCGGCAGGGCGGGGAGGTACATGTCCATGGACAGCGGGGGGAGGGCGGTGAGCCCGCCGAGTATGAAGGTGACCAGCAGGCCGGTGCGGCGTGCGGCCTTCAGGGGTGCGGCGGCGGTGGGGGCGGAGGGCGTTTCGGGTGACGGTTCGTGTGAACGGGCCGTCACGGGGCCTCTCTCCGACATGCGGAACTCCAGTCTGCTTGTCTTCTTTATGCACCCCTGACCGACCCATGCTCTCAGCAATCGGAACGTCCGGGGACCGGGGCGCCGTGTGACGTACTCTGCGGCCCCATGGACGAACCCACGAAGAAGATCGCTGTAGTCACGGGGGCCGGCTCGGGAATCGGCCGCTCCGTGGCCCTGGCCCTCGCCGCGGCCGGCTGGGCCGTGGCGGTCGCGGGCCGCCGTGCGGAGCCGCTGGAGGAGACCGCCGCGGCGGCCGGCGAGGGCGCCGACGTGCTCTGCGTCCGGACGGACGTCAGCGATCCGGACGAGGTCGCTGCGCTGTTCGGGGCGGTGCGCGAGCGGTACGGGCGCCTCGACCTGCTCTTCAACAACGCGGGCACCTTCGGCCCGGGCGGCGTCCCGGTGGAGGACCTCTCCTACGAGGCCTGGCGCTCGGTGGTCGACGTCAACCTGACCGGAGCCTTCCTGTGCGCGCAGGCCGCCTTCAAGCAGATGAAGGCGCAGGACCCGCAGGGCGGCCGCATCATCAACAACGGCTCGATCTCGGCGCACGTGCCGCGCCCTCACTCCATCGCCTACACCGCGACCAAGCACGCGATGACCGGCCTGACCAAGTCCCTGTCGCTGGACGGGCGCCCGTACCGGATCGCCTGCGGCCAGATCGACATCGGCAACGCGGCCACCGAGATGACCGAGCGGATGCAGACCGGCATCCTCCAGGCCAACGGGCAGCTGGCCGTCGAACCGGTGATGGACGCCGCCGACGTGGCGCGCACGGTGCTGCACATGGCGCAGCTCCCGCTGGAGGCGAACGTGCAGTTCGCGACGGTAATGGCGACGGCGATGCCGTACATCGGGCGGGGCTGATCGGTACGGGAACCCCGTTGCCAGGGCCGCGAGCGCGGACGATCATGGCGCCATGACCGATACCCGTACCCAGGTACTGCGCTACACGGCCTTCTCCGGCGACCCGGCGGGCGGCAACCCCGCCGGGGTCGTGCTCGACGCGTCCGGCCTGGACGACTCCGCGATGCTGGGCATCGCCGCCGGACTCGGCTACAGCGAGACGGCCTTCCTGACCGCCCCGCCCGAGGGGCTGGACGGCGAGCCGGGCCGCGCCTTCACCGTCCGCTACTTCAGCCCGAAGGCGGAGGTCCCGTTCTGCGGGCACGCCACCATCGCCACCGCCGTGGCGCTGGGGGAGCGGATCGGCCCCGGAGAGCTGGTCCTCGCGACGCGGGCGGGAACCGTCCCGGTGTCCGTCACCGTGCAGGGCGGGCTGCTGCGGGCGACGCTGACCAGCGTGGAGCCGCACACCGAGGAGATCGGCGCGGCCGACCTCGCCGAGGCGCTGGCCGCGCTGGACTGGCCGCAGGCGGACCTGGACCCGGCGTTCCCGCCCCGGATCGCCTACGCCGGAGCCCGCCACCTGGTGCTGGGCGCCGGCACCCGGGCCCGGCTCGCGGACCTCGCGTACGACTTCTCCCGGCTGGAGGCGCTGATGCGGCGCCTGGACCTGACCACCGTGCAGCTGGTGCACCGGGCGGGCCCGGCCGAGTTCCACGTGCGGGACCCCTTCCCGGTCGGCGGAGTCGTCGAGGACCCGGCGACGGGCGCCGCCGCGGCCGCCTTCGGCGCGTACGCCCGCGAACTCGGCCTGGTCCCGCAGGACGCCGTGCTCACCCTGCACCAGGGCGCGGACATGGGCCGGCCGGGGGTGCTCACGGTGGAACTGCGCGCCGGGGACCCGCGGGTACGGGTGGGCGGTACGGGCGTCCGCATTCCCTGAGGCAGGTGACCCCGCACGGCCGCCCGGGGGCGGGACCGGGCTGCTTCACGCGCCTGCGCGTCCCGCCCACCAGCCGGGGGAGCACCGACCGCCCGGGGTGAGGGTCAGCCGGCGGGGGCGGCGTCCGGGGCTGCGGAATCGGGGGAATCCGCGGACGCCGGGGCCTGCGGGGGCTGCGCCTTCTGCTGCGCCTTCGCGTCCGCGGGGCGGCCGCGGCCGGCGAAGAACAGCACCAGCACCGGTACCAGGTACAGCGCCCACACCGTCAGCTGGAGCACGGTGGGGTCCGGCTGGAAGTTGAACACGCCCTTGAGCACGGTCCCGTACCAGCTGTCCGGCGGGACCGCCGCGCTGACGTCGAAGGCCTTGTCGCCGAGGCCGCCGAGGAAGCGGGCCTCCTGCAGGTCGTGGACCCCGTACGCGAGCACGCCGGCGGCGACGACCACCAGCATGGCGCCGGTCCACGTGAAGAACCGGGCCAGATTGATCTTCAGGGCGCCGCGGTAGAACAGCCAGCCCAGCACGATCGCCGTCGCGATGCCCAGCAGGACGCCGGCCAGCGGGGCGGAGGAGCCCTCGCCGCTGGCCCGTACCGAGGCCCACACGAACAGCGCGGTCTCCAGGCCCTCGCGGCCCACGGCCAGGAAGGCCGTGGCCACCAGCGCCCCGGTGCCCATGGCCAGCGCCGAGTCGAGCTTGCCGTGCAGCTCGGCCTTCAGGTGCCGCGCGGTGCGCTTCATCCAGAAGACCATCCACGTCACCAGGCCCACCGAGATGATGGAGAGGGTGCCGCCGAGCAGCTCCTGCGCCTCGAAGGTCAGCTCCTGCGTGCCGAATTCGAGCATCGCGCCGAAGGCGAGCGAGATCCCGCAGGCGATCGCGATGCCGAGCCAGACCGGGCGCAGCGCGTCCCGTCGCCCGGTCTTCACCAGGTAGGCGACGAGGATGCAGACGACCAGGCTGGCCTCCAGCCCCTCGCGCAGGCCGATCAGATAGTTGCCGAACACGGCGGTTGTTCCTCTCCGGCGGGGACTACGCGAACAGCGTCCGGCCCCACCAGTCGTCCTTGTCGCGGACGCCCGGCGGGACGGCGAAGACGGCCGAACCCACGTGCTGGATGTATTCGTTGAGGACGTCGGCCTTCGCCAGGCTGCGCTGCACCGGGATGAAGCCCTTGCGGACGTCGCGCTGGTAGGCGAGGAAGAACAGGCCCGCGTCGAGGCGGCCCAGGCCGTCCGTGCCGTCGGTGAAGGAGTAGCCGCGGCGCAGCATCATCGCGCCGTTGTTGGAGTCGGGGTGGGCGAGGCGGACGTGCGCCTCGGGCTTCATCGCCTTCAGGAACGGCTCGTCGCGCTCCTTGGACTTGCCGACGGGGGCGCCCTCGCCCTTGTCGCGGCCGAAGATGTCCTCCTGCTCCTGGAGCGGGGTGCGGTCCCAGATCTCGATGTTCATCCGGATCCGCCGGGCCACCAGGTAGGAGCCGCCGGTCATCCAGTCGCTGCCGTCGCCCGCGCCCACCCACACGTGCTTGTCCAGGGCGGCCTTGTCGGTGCCCGAGATGTTCCGGGTGCCGTCCTTGAAGCCCATCATGTTGCGCGGGGTCTGCTCTTCGGGCGTGGTCGACGATGTCTTGCCGAAGCCCAGCTGCGACCAGCGCACGACGGTCTTGCCGAAGCCGATGCGGGCGAGCTGGCGGATGGCGTGCACGGCGACCTGCGGGTCGTCGGCGCAGGCCTGGACGCAGAGGTCGCCGCCGGAGCGGGCCGGGTCCAGGTTGTCGCCGGGGAAGAGCTCCAGGTCCACCAGCGCCTCGGGGCGCTTGCCCTCCAGGCCGAACCGGTTCTTGGCGAACAGGCCCGGCCCGAAGCCGATGGTGAGCGTGAGCCGGGAGGCCTTGAGGCCCAGCGCCTCGCCCGTGTCGTCCGGCGGGGCCTCCGGCAGGCCGCCGAAGCCGCCTTCGCCGACGGGCAGGCCGGCGGTCATGCGGCGGGCCGCCTCCGTCCACTCCTTGAGGAGGGTGACCAGCTCCTCGCGGTCCTTCGTCTTCACGTCGAAGGCCGCGAAGTGCAGGCGGTCCTGCACGGCGCTCGCGATGCCGGCCTGGTGCTCGCCGTGGAACGGCACGGCCGCCCCGGCGGCGGCCGCCGACACCATGTCCGACCCGCCGCCGAAGACCGCGACCGCACCGCCGGCCCCGGCCGCGCCGAGCGCGAGCCCGGCGCCGCCCCAGCCCAGGACGGAGCGCCGCGAGGGCGCGGAGGCCGCCGCGCTCCCCCCGCCGTCCTGCTGCGGCTGCTGCTGCTCCGCCGTCTGCGACTCGCTCATCGTGCTCTCTCCCGCCTGCTCGTGGGGCTGCCGGTTACTTCGCGACCGCGGCGGCGAGCTTGGAGAGCGGCTCGCCCAGCGCGCTGACGCCGTCCGAGAGCTCCTTGCGCTCCGCCTCGCCGACCTTGTCGTACGAGGTGAACTCGTAGGAGGTCTTGTCCGCGCGGTACTTGTCCAGCAGCTCGTTCATGGCCGCGAACTGGGTGTCCAGCTGCTTGGCGAGCTCCGGGTCGTTCTTGGAGGCGATCGCCTTGAGGACGTCGTACGCCTTCTGCGCGCCCTCGACGTTGGCCTTGAAGTCGACCAGGTCGGTGTGGGAGTAACGCTCCTCCTCACCCGTGACCTTGCCGGTGGCGACCTCGTCCAGGAGCTCCTTGGCGCCGTTGGCGATCGAGGTGGGGGTGATCTCCGCCTGGCCGACCTTCTTCTGCCAGTCGGTCAGGTCCGCCATCAGGGTGTCGGCGAGCTTCTTCTCCTCGTCGCCGATCTTGTTGTCGGCCCACAGGGCCTTCTCCAGACGGTGCCAGCCGGTCCAGTCCTTCGCCGGGTCCTGGCCGGCCTCCAGGCCGTCCTCGCGGACGTCGACCTTCGGGTCGATGTCACCGAAGGACTCGGCGACCGGCTCGGTGCGCTCCCAGCCGATGCGGGAGGGGGCGTACAGCTTCTTCGCGGCCTCGACGTCGCCGGACTTGACCGCGTCCGCGAAGGCCTGCGCCTTGGGGAGGGTCTCCTCGGCCTGCTGGACCACGTACGCGCGGTAGGCGGCGACCGCGGCGTCCATCTCGGGGCTGCGCTTCTCCTCGCCGCCCTTGCCGGTGGCCTTGACCTTCTGGGCGATTCCGTCGCCCTTCATGCCGGGCTTGCACACGATCTCGTAGTCGCCCGCCTTGATCTCGGCGGTGATGGAGGCCTTGGTGCCGGGGCCGATGTTCTCGCGCTCGGTCACGATGCGGGCGTCCGGGAAGAGGACGTAGACCTCGGTGACCTTCGAGCCCTTGTTCTCGACGTCGATCTGCACCTTGCCGGACGGGAACTCCGTCTTCGACACGTCGCAGGCGCTGTCGGAAGCCGCGACCTTGATCACGCCGTCGCCGCCCGCGTCGCTCTTCTGGGAGCAGCCGGTGACGGCGGTCAGGGCTGCCGCCACGGAGGCGGCGGCGATGACGGTGAGGCGGGCGGGGCGCATAGGGGGCTCCTGGGCGTCGGACGAGGGGGCCGTCCCAAGGGGGAGAGGCCGGTGAGGCGGACCTAACTTAACCGAGGCTTACCTGACCCATACCCACCCGTGCAGTGATTCAGCTCTCACCTTTTCGCGGCGGACACGGACCCGTCACGGACGCTTCAGGGTGACCCCATGGCCGGGTCAAGCGGAGGTCAAGCCCGGGTGACCGTTCCGTACTCCGGAATTTACCGACAAGATGTCGGGAACGCATTGACTGAGGCATACCCGAGCAGGAAGATCGGATGGGGCGGGCTTGCCGCCACGTCTGGTTCCCCTTCCTGGAGGTCCGTCTTGGACGCCTTCTCTACGGTCATCCGCGTCGCCTCGCACGAGCAGCACACCGAAGCAGAGACGTCCACCTTCATGAGCGACCTGCTGGGCGGCCGGCTCGGGGTGGACGCGTTCACCCGCTACACCGAGCAGCTGTGGTTCGTGTACCGGGCCCTGGAGGACGCGGCCGAGTCGCTGAAGGACGACCCGGTGGCCGGTCCGTTCATCCAGCCCGAGCTGATGCGCGTCGCCGAGATCGAGCGCGACCTGGCGCACCTGCGGGGACCGCACTGGCGTGAGAGCCTGGTGGCCCTGCCCGCGACCGAGGCCTACGCCGCCCGGGTGGCCCAGTGCGCCGCCGAATGGCCGGGCGGCTACGTCGCCCACCACTACACCCGCTACCTGGGGGACCTGTCCGGCGGCCAGATCATCCGCGACAAGGCGGAGCGCACCTGGGGCTTCGAGCGCAAGGGCGACGGCGTCCGCTTCTACGTCTTCGCGGACATCTCCAACCCGGCGGCCTTCAAGCGGACCTACCGGGAGCTGCTCGACGCGATCGCCGCGGACGACTTGGAGAAGCAGCGCATCGTCGATGAGTGCAAGCGCGCCTTCGACTTCAACGGGGCGGTCTTCCGCGAGCTGGGCGGCGAGTTCCCGCTCAGCGCGTAGACCCGGGGTGCGGAAAGGGCCGGTCCGGTGCACTGAGCACCGGACCGGCCCTTCGGGCTCGCGCGCGGGCCGCCGCGTCGGACCCGCGGGCTCCGCGCGCGGACGGCTACGCCGGGCCGCGCCCCGGGGCGAAGCGGACGCGTCCGCCGATCTCCACGGTGCCGTCGGGGCCGGGGGCGGTGAGGATCTGGGAGCCCTCGCCCTGGGTGATGTTCAGGGCGCGGTTCAGCTGGGCGGTGAGCAGGATCGCCGCCGAGCCGGTGGCCTCGTCCTCGGCGATGACCCCGTCGGCGCGGCGCGGAAAGCCGCGGGCCCGTACCCGGCCGGCGGTCTCGTCCTCCCAGGCCCACGCGTACAGCCAGCCCTCGCCAGGCGGCGGCGCCGGCAGCGCCTCGACCTCGGCGACCGACCCGTACTGCTCGGTGCGCTTGCCCTCGACCCACTCGGGGCGGGCCGTGATCCAGGTGAACTCCCCGTCGTCACGGGCCCATACGGAGCCGGCCGGCGGCTGGAGCTCCTCGATGTCCAGCAGCCAGGCGAGTCCGACCAGCGGGTGCCCGGCGAAGGACATCCGCGTACCGGGGGTGCGGATGTCGACGATCCCGCGCTCGGGGTCGTCGACGAACACCGTCTCGCTGTAGCCCAGTTCGGCGGCCAGGGCCTGCCGGGACGCGTCGTCGGGGCAGGCCCGGCCGTCGCGTACGACACCGAGCAGGTTGCCGTGCCGGCCGTCGCCCGCGCAGAAGACCTTCAACACGTCGAGATGATCGTTCACGCGGGCATTCAAGCACGGCTCGGCGCTCGGACGTGCGCCTCCCGCGTGCGGGGAACAGCGCTCGGAGGCGGCCAGGCGGCCTAGGGAAGGGTCAGGATCTCCGCCCCGCTGTCGGTCACCACCAGCGTGTGCTCGAACTGCGCGGTCCGCTTGCGGTCCTTCGTGACGACCGTCCAGCCGTCGTCCCACATGTCGTACTCGTGGGTGCCCAGGGTCAGCATCGGCTCGATGGTGAAGGTCATCCCGGGCTCGATGACGGTGGTGGCGTGGGGGCTGTCGTAGTGCGGGATGATCAGGCCGGAGTGGAACGAGGAATTGATGCCGTGGCCGGTGAAGTCCCGGACCACGCCGTATCCGAAGCGCTTCGCGTACGACTCGATGACCCGGCCGATGACGTTGATCTGGCGGCCCGGCTTGACGGCCTTGATGGCACGGTTCAGTGCCTCCCGGGTGCGCTCCACCAGCAGCCGCGACTCCTCGTCCACCTCCCCGCACAGGTAGGTGGCGTTGTTGTCACCGTGGACCCCGCCGATGTACGCGGTCACGTCGAGGTTCACGATGTCGCCGTCGCGCAGCACGGTGGAGTCGGGGATGCCGTGGCAGATGACCTCGTTCACCGAGGAGCACAGCGACTTCGGGAAGCCCCGGTAGCCCAGCGTCGACGGGTAGGCGCCGTGATCGCACATGTACGCGTGCGCGACCCGGTCCAGCTCGTCGGTGGTCACCCCCGGAGCGATCAGCTTGGCGGCCTCCTCCATCGCCTGGGCGGCGATCCGGCCGGCGATGCGCATGGCCTCGATGGTCTCGGCCGACTGCACCTCCGGTCCGGTGTACGGGGTGGGTGCGGGCTTGCCCACGTACTCGGGACGGCGGATGTTTCCGGGGACGGAACGGGCGGGAGAGAGCTCGCCTGGTACGAGCAGCGACTGGCCAGACATGCAAGCGAGTGTATCCAGCGGGGATGGGGCAGCATGGCGGCAGAGAGCGGTAGCAGCGGTATCGAGAGGAGCCCGACAGCAATGGCCCTTTTCAAGAAGCGCCAAGTGGGCAAACCGGGCGAGTGGTACTACTGCCTGGTCCACCAGAAGGTCGAGGAAGGTCCCGAGTGCCCCGCCAAGGACCGCTTCGGTCCGTACGGGACGCCGGAGGAGGCGGCGCACGCCATGGAGACGGCGCAGGAACGCAACCTCGAATGGCAGACCGATCCCAAGTGGAACGACAAGACGCGCGAGGAAGAGGGGGGCACCGCCCCCTGACGGCGGCTACCAGCGGCTGGGCGGCGGCGCGGTCAGCTGATCGGCCAGCCGCGCCAGCCGGTCGCGGAACCTGCGCGGCCCGCGCTGCACCGGCAGGCTGTTCTCCCCGGCCGCCGCGCTGACCAGGTGCTGCACGGTGTCCAGGTCCAGCTCCGCGCAGTCGCCGGGGACCGAGAGCGCGTCGTGCGCGAGCGTGCCCAGGTCCCCGTCGCCTCCGTCGAGGGCCAGGACGGTCGCCCCCGCGCGCCGGGCGTCGTGGACCCGCTCCAGCAGGCCCTCGCCCGGCTCCTGCGGAGCCACCACCAGCAGCGTGTGCCCGCGCCGGGCCGCCGCCAGCCTGCCCAGCCCCACCGACAGGTGCGGCGGCTCCCCGGGCAGCACGCGGTGCCGTACGAGGGTGGGCGCCAGCTCCGGCAGCCCCGACCACGCGGCCTCGTCCACCAGGTGCGCCGCCAGGTGCCAGGGCTCGTACCGCTCGGTCCCCACGAGCAGCAGGTTCCCGCCGGCCGGGACGACCGAGCGCCGCAGCGAACCGGCGAAGCGGCGCGCGGCGCCGGGCCACTGCGTACCGGCGAGGACCTCGCGCAGCAGCGCGACTCTCACGGCATCCATAGCGGCATCCTGCACCATGAACCGGACAAGCGGGAGCACTTCTTCCGCTCCCGCCTCCCGAGATCCCTCCCCTTCGACTGTGCGGTACTCGGCAGTACCCTCGCCCCCATGACCTCCACAGACAGCACGCAGCAGCCCCCAGCCAAGGCGCCCGCCAAGGACCCCTGGGACCTCCCGGACGTCTCCGGCCTCGTCGTCGGCGTCCTCGGCGGCACCGGTGACCAGGGGCGCGGCCTGGCCTACCGGCTCGCCCGGGCCGGCCAGAAGGTGATCATCGGCTCGCGCGCCGCCGACCGCGCGCACACCGCCGCCGGGGAACTGGGCCTCGGCGTGGAGGGCGCGGACAACGCCACATGCGCGCGGCGCAGCGACATCGTGATCATCGCGGTGCCGTGGGAGGGTCACGCCAAGACCCTGGAGGCGCTGCGCGAGGACCTCGCGGGCAAGCTCGTCGTGGACTGCGTCAACCCGCTCGGCTTCGACAAGCAGGGCGCCTACGCCCTCCAGGTCGAGGAAGGCAGCGCCGCCCAGCAGGCCGCCGCCCTGCTCCCGGACTCCCGCGTCACCGCGGCCTTCCACCACCTCTCGGCGGTCCTGCTCCAGGACGAGTCGATCGAGGAGATCGACACCGACGTGATGGTCCTCGGCGAATCCCGCGCGGACACCGACCTCGTCCAGGCCCTCGCCGCCCGCATCCCGGGCATGCGCGGCGTCTTCGCGGGCCGCCTGCGCAACGCCCACCAGGTCGAATCCCTGGTGGCCAACCTCATCTCGGCCAACCGCCGCTACAAGGCCCACGCGGGCCTGCGCCTCACGGACGTCTGACCGGGCCGGACCGGGATTCCGGCCGTCCTTACGGAACCATTGCGGGGCATGGGAGACACTGGTGGGGCTCGACCCCGTTCAGTGTTTTCGAGGAGCTCCCCCCATGCCCCGCCTTGCCGTGTTCGCCGTAGTCGTCTGCGTCCTTGCCGTCGCCGCAGCCGTCGTCGCCTTCGTGGAGGGCAGCTTCCTCGGGATCGTGTGGGTGCTGCTGGCGGGCCTCACGTCCAACATGGCCTGGTACTACATCCGCAAGGCCAAGGCCGACAAGGCGGCGCGGGTCTAGGGGGTGTCTGACGGAGGTCCGCGGCGTCGCGGTGCCCGGCACGCACTCTCGCCGCACCGGCCGAAAGCCCAAGTACGTCCAGTACGGG
>NZ_JBEZLA010000057.1:0-25741 GCF_040651925.1 Streptomyces sp. NPDC048349
GTACGTCCAGTACGGGGGCATCCGGCCGGCACGCCGAGAGCACGCACCGGACACCGCTCCTTCACCACGGACCTCCGTCAGACACCCCCTAGCCGGGTCCGGCGGCCGCTGCCCGCATGGTGAGATCCGTGTCCGCGGGCCGCAGGCGTTGTGGCACACTGCGAGCGTGCCTGCTCAGCTCATGATTATCGCCAGCAGCGCGCCGGTCCCCAGTGGCCGCTGAACCGCGGAAGAACTTCGCGGAAGCGACCACCGTGCCTCGGACCCGCGCGCAGACCTCTCGCTACCCGCGAGGGGTCTTTTCGTTTCCCGGCCCCACCCTGCCGGGGGCGGACCGCGCGCGATGATGGGGGCAGTGGATCCCGGGCATCCGGAACCACTCACCGACAGGAGTCAGATCAGCATGACGACGACACCCGAGGCGGCAGCAGCGGTCCTCGACGACGGCTTCCACGTCTTCGACACCACGCTGCGCGACGGCGCCCAGCGCGAAGGCATCAACCTCACCGTCGCCGACAAGCTCACGATCGCCCGGCACCTGGACGACTTCGGAGTGGGCTTCATCGAGGGCGGCTGGCCCGGCGCCAACCCCCGCGACACCGAGTTCTTCGCCCGGGCCCGCGCGGAGATCGACTTCAAGAACGCCCAGCTGGTCGCCTTCGGCGCGACCCGGCGGGCGGGCGGCGCGGCCGCCACGGACCCGCAGGTGCGGGCCCTGCTCGAGTCCGGCGCCCCGGTGATCACGCTCGTCGCCAAGTCCCACGACCGCCACGTCGAGCTCGCCCTGCGCACCACCTTGGACGAGAACCTGGAGATGGTCCGGGACACGGTCTCCTACCTGGTCTCCCAGGGCCGACGCGTCTTCGTCGACTGCGAGCACTTCTTCGACGGCTACCGGGCCAACGCCGAATACGCCAAGTCCGTCGTGCGCACCGCTCACGAGGCCGGCGCCGACGTCGTCATCCTCTGCGACACCAACGGCGGGATGCTGCCCGCCCAGATCTCGGCGACCGTCTCGACCGTCCTCGCCGACACCGGCGCCCGCCTGGGCATCCACGCCCAGGACGACACCGGCTGCGCCGTCGCCAACACCCTCGCCGCCGTGGACGCGGGCGCCACCCACGTGCAGTGCACGGCCAACGGCTACGGCGAGCGCGTCGGCAACGCCAACCTCTTCCCCGTCGTGGCCGCCCTGGAGATCAAGTACGGCCGCACGGTGCTCCCGGCGGGCGCCCTCGCCGAGATGACCCGGATCTCGCACGCCATCGCCGAGGTCGTCAACCTCACGCCGTCCACGCATCAGCCCTACGTGGGAGTCTCCGCCTTCGCGCACAAGGCGGGCCTGCACGCCTCGGCCATCAAGGTCGACCCGGACCTGTACCAGCACATCGACCCCGAGCGGGTCGGCAACACGATGCGGATGCTGGTTTCCGACATGGCCGGCCGCGCCTCGATCGAGCTCAAGGGCAAGGAGCTCGGGGTCGACCTCGGCGGGGACCGGGCGCTGATCTCCCGGGTCGTCGAGCGCGTCAAGGAGCGGGAGCTCAAGGGCTACACGTACGAGGCCGCCGACGCCTCCTTCGAGCTGCTGCTGCGCGCGGAGGCCGAGGGCCGGGCCCGCAAGTACTTCCGCATCGAGTCCTGGCGGGCGATCGTCGAGGACCGCCCGGACGGGACCCACGCCAACGAGGCCACGGTCAAGCTGTGGGCCAAGGGCGAGCGGATCGTCGCGACGGCCGAGGGCAACGGCCCGGTCAACGCGCTGGACCGGGCCCTGAGGGTCGCACTGGAGCGCTTCTACCCGCAGCTCGCCAAGTTCGAGCTGGTCGACTACAAGGTCCGCATCCTGGAGGGCACGCACGGCACGGAGTCCACGACCCGCGTGCTGGTCGCCACGACCGACGGCGTCCGGGAGTGGTCCACGGTCGGCGTGGCCCCGAACGTGATCGCGGCCTCCTGGCAGGCCCTGGAGGACGCCTTCACCTACGGTCTGCTCCACGCGGGCGTGGAGCCGGCGGAGTAGCTCCGCCGAGGCCCACCCCCTGCCGGAGGGCATGCGGGCGGCCGGTGGCAGCGGCCGGGACGGACTTATGTCCTGTTCACACAGGAAATGACCAGTTCGGGTAGCGTCGTGGATATGAGGACCAGGCTGATATCCGTGCGCATGGGACCGCTGCTGGCCGGTGTGCTGCTGGCCTTGTCGGGGGCCGCCCTCGTGGCCGCTCCGCAGGCCTCGGCCGCCGACGGGGTGGCCGCCGTGGCTCAGGCCCTCAAGAAGGGGCCCGTCTACGTCGATCCCCGGGCCCAGGCGCAGCTGCCCGAGGCGGAGGCGGACGCGCTCGCGCAGAAGATCAAGGACGCCGGGAAGCCGGTGTTCGTCGCCGTACTGCCGGCCACCGCTGAGTTCCCGCAGGACAAGGTGCTGGGCGCCGTGCGCGCCGAGACCGGGATCACCGGGCTCTACGCGGTCCGGCTCGGTGACGGCTTCAACGCCGGCGCGGACCGGGCGGTCATGCCGGGCAACGCGGTCCGCAACCTCACCGAGGCCGTGAAGACCGGCACCCCGGTGGACGCGGCCACCCAGCTCAACAACTTCGTGGACCAGGCCCTGACCCAGGTCAAGGGCGGCGCTCCGGCCTCCTGGGGGAGCGTCGGCGAGGACGAGGGCGCCCCGGCCGCCGGCCTGATCGCCCTCGGCGCGGTGGCCGTGGTCGGCGGCGGCGGTGCGTACGCGCTGGTCCGGCGCAGCCGCAAGAAGAAGGAAGAGGCCCGGCGCGAGGCCATCGAGCGCCTGAGCGTCGTCGTCGACGAGGACATCACGGCCTTCGGCGAGGAACTCGAACGCCTCGACTTCCACCCCGGCGAACCAGGCGCCGACGACGCCATGCGCAGGGACTACGAGCAGGGTCTCGACTCGTACGAGAAGGCCAAGCGGATCATGGCCTCCGTGCAGTACCCGGAAGAGGTCACGGGTGTCACGCAGGCCCTGGAGGACGGGCGCTTCGCGCTGGCCACCCTCGACGCGCGCCGTCAGGGCAAGCCGCTGCCCGAGCGCCGCTCGCCCTGCTTCTTCGACCCGCGGCACGGACCCAGCACCGAGGACGCCTCCTGGGCCCCGGCCGGCGGGGCCGTCCGTACCGTGCCGGTCTGCACCGCGGACGCCGTCCGGCTGCGCGACGGCCTGGACCCGGCGGTCCGTACGGTCGACACGGAGCGCGGGCCGCGCCCGTACTACGACGCGGGTCCGGCCTACGGCCCCTGGGCCGGCGGCTACTTCGGCGGCGGCATGCTGCCCGGCCTGCTCATGGGCACGATGCTCGGCTCGATGATGTCCGGGCCGGCCTACGCCTCCGACTTCGGCGGCGGCATCGGCGGGGGCTACGAGGGCGGGGACGTGTCCGGAGCCGACTTCAACCCCTCCGACTTCGGCGGCGGGGACTTCGGCGGCGGGGGCGGATTCGACGGCGGGGGCGGCTGGTAGCCGCCCCCGGAGGATCCGCGGGTGCGCCGGTCAGGCCTGCTTGATGGCCGAGATGTCGAAGCCCAGCTTCACTTTGTCGCTGACCATCACACCGCCGGCCTCGAGCGCGGCGTTCCAGGTCAGGCCCCAGTCGGAGCGCAGGATCTCGGCGGAGCCCTCGAAGCCGACGCGCTCGTTGCCGTAGACGTCCGTGGCGGAGCCGGTGAACTCCAGGTCGATGGAGAGCGGGCGCGTGACGTCCTTGATGGTCAGCTCGCCGGTGATGCGGTACGCGTCCCCGCCGAGCTGGGCCGCCCGGGTGGAGCGGAAGGTCATCTGCGGGAAGAGCTCGGCGTCGAAGAAGTCGCTGCCCAGCAGGTGGGCGTCGCGGTCGCCGATGCCGGTGTTGACCGAGCCGATGTTCACGTCGAGGGAGGCGGTGGAGCGGGCCGGGTCGCTGCCGTCCAGGTGCAGGCTGCCCTCGAAGGCGTCGAAGCTGCCGCGGACGTTGGTGACCATGGCGTGGCGGACGGTGAAGCCGATGCTGCTGTGGGCCGCGTCGACGACGTAGTCGCCGGTGAGGGCCGCGAGGGCCGGGTCCACGGCCGACGGGGCGAGAGTGGTGGCGGTGTCCTGGTTGCGGCGGGTGAACAGACCCATGACGTGCTCCTTGGTAGTGTCCGGAGAGATTCTGTTGAATCTTCAACGACTTCAACGAGGACGACGCTAGACCTATTCCGTTCAAATTTCAACATCTGGTCGGGCTGTCGGGCAGTTTTGTCGGGGAACCACAAAGGACGAAGGTCTCCTCTGGCGGAGTCCTTGGTTCCTGTGGCCGTACTGTGCGGGCCGGACAGCGGAAGACTCCCGAGACTGTGCGGAATGAACGGAGGTTTTTCATCGCGATCTTCGTAAGGTCGGTACATGACCGTTGTGGACCAGACCCCGAGCGAGCCGACGGACGCCCGTGGGCGCGTGGCCGAGCTGCACTCCCTGCGCGAGCAGGCTCGGCGCGGCCCCAGTGACCGCGCGACCGAGACCCAGCACGCCAAGGGCAAGCTGACCGCCCGCGAGCGCATCGCGCTGCTCCTCGACGAAGGTTCCTTCAAGGAGGTCGAGCAGCTCCGCCGCCACCGTGCGACCGGCTTCGGCCTGGAGGGCAAGAAGCCCTACACCGACGGCGTCATCACCGGCTGGGGCACGGTCGAGGGCCGCACGGTCTTCGTCTACGCGCACGACTTCCGCATCTTCGGCGGCGCCCTGGGTGAGGCCCACGCCACGAAGATCCACAAGATCATGGACATGGCCATCGCGGCCGGTGCCCCGCTGGTCTCCCTCAACGACGGCGCCGGCGCCCGCATCCAGGAGGGCGTCTCCGCCCTCGCCGGCTACGGCGGCATCTTCCAGCGCAACACCAAGGCCTCGGGCGTCATCCCGCAGATCTCGGTCATGCTGGGCCCCTGCGCCGGCGGCGCGGCCTACTCCCCGGCCCTCACCGACTTCGTGTTCATGGTCCGGGACACCTCGCAGATGTTCATCACCGGCCCGGACGTGGTCCGCGCGGTGACCGGCGAGGAGATCACCCAGAACGGCCTCGGCGGCGCGGACGTGCACGCCGAGACCTCGGGCGTCGCGCACTTCGCGTACGACGACGAGGAGACCTGCATCTCCGAGGTCCGCTACCTCATCTCGATGCTGCCCTCCAACAACCGCGAGAACCCGCCCGTCCACGAGACGAGCGACCCGGCGGACCGCCGCTCCGAGGTCCTCCTCGACCTGGTGCCCGCCGACGGCAACCGCCCGTACGACATGCTCAAGGTCATCGAGGAGCTCGTCGACGAGGGCGACGTCCTGGAGATCCACGAGCGCTGGGCCCGCAACATCATCTGCGCGCTGGCCCGGATGGACGGCCAGGTGGTCGGCATCGTCGCCAACCAGCCCGGCCACCTCGCCGGAGTCCTGGACATCCACGCCTCCGAGAAGGCCGCGCGCTTCGTCCAGATGTGCGACGCCTTCAACATCCCGATCATCACGCTGCTGGACGTCCCCGGCTTCCTGCCGGGCGTCGACCAGGAGCACGGCGGCATCATCCGCCACGGCGCCAAGCTGTTGTACGCCTACTGCAACGCCACCGTGCCGCGGATCTCGCTGATCCTGCGCAAGGCCTACGGCGGCGCGTACATCGTCATGGACTCCCAGTCCATCGGCGCCGACATCACCTACGCCTGGCCCACGAACGAGATCGCCGTGATGGGCGCCGAAGGCGCCGCCAACGTCATCTTCCGCAAGCAGATCGCGGACGCCGAGGACCCCGAGGCCATGCGCGTGCGCATGGTCAAGGAGTACAAGTCCGAGCTGATGCACCCGTACTACGCGGCCGAGCGCGGCCTCGTCGACGACGTCATCGACCCGGCCGAGACCCGCGAGACCCTCGTGTCCGCCCTCGCGATGCTCCGCAACAAGCACGCCGACCTGCCGTCCCGCAAGCACGGCAACCCGCCGCAGTAAGAGGAGACACGCCACCGATGAGCACCGACACCCTGCTGCGCGTCGAGAAGGGCAACGCCGAGCCCGAGGAGCTGGCCGCGATCACCGCGATCCTGCTCGCCCGCGCCGCCGCCACCCCCGAGACCGTCCCGGCCCCCCGCTCCCAGGCCGGCTGGCGCCGTCTGGAGCGCACCCCGGGCTTCCGCGCCCCGCACAGCTGGCAGGGCTGAGCTCCCACGCCGAGAAGGCCCCGCACCCGTCCAAGGTGCGGGGCCTTCCGCGTACCCGCGTACGGAGCGCGGGGGCCCGGCCGGGCCCGCCCCACCGTCAGGAAGCCCTCGGGACCGTCAGGAAGCCCTCGCGGAGCCGCGGAAGGCGCTGCAAAGCCCTGGGAGGCCCTTGTACGGCGTCACGGCTGGGGGAAGCCCGCGCGGAGCCCATGGCGAAGGCCCCCGCGTTCAGGGGACGCGGGGGCCTTCGGCGACGGACGGGGCGGACCCTACCGCAGGCGGGCCATGAGGGCGTGCTCGACGAGCGTGATGAGCGCGCTCTTGGCGTCCGCGCGGTGGCGGGCGTCGGTGGTGATGATGGGGGCGTCCGGGCCGATCTGCAGGGCCTCGCGGACTTCCTCCGGCGTGTACGGCTGGTGGCCGTCGAAGCCGTTGAGGGCGATGACGAACGGCAGGCCGCTGTTCTCGAAGTAGTCGACCGCGGGGAAGCAGTCGGCGAGGCGGCGCGTGTCCACGAGCACGACGGCACCGATGGCACCGCGTACGAGGTCGTCCCACATGAACCAGAAGCGGTCCTGGCCCGGCGTACCGAAGAGGTACAGGATCAGGTCCTGGTCCAGCGTGATGCGGCCGAAGTCCATCGCGACCGTGGTGGTCGTCTTGTCACCGGTGTGGGTGAGGTCGTCGATGCCCGCCGAGGCGGAGGTCATGACGGCTTCGGTGCGCAGCGGGTTGATCTCGGAGACCGCGCCGACGAACGTGGTCTTGCCCACGCCGAAGCCGCCCGCCACCACGATCTTCGCGGAGGTGGTGGAGCGAGCCGCTCCGCCGTTAGAGCTTGCGAAGTCCACTGAGCACCCTTTCGAGCAGTGTCACATCTGGCTGGCCGCCGGCAGACTCGTCGCCGCCGGGCTGGTGAATGGCGACAAGGCCCGCCTCCGCCAGGTCGGCGACGAGGATGCGGGCGACACCAAGAGGAATGGAGAGAAGTGCCGAGATCTCCGCGACGGATTTGATCTCCTGGCACAGACGGCAGATGCGCTGGTGCTCGGGCAACTGCCCTTGCAGCCGCGCGGGATCGGCCGTGGTACTGACCAGCGCCTCGATGGCGAGCTGGTAGCGCGGCCGAGTACGGCCGCCGGTCATCGCGTACGGGCGCACCAGCGGATTGTGGGCCTTCGGAGCCGGCTGCCGCGTGGCGCGCGGAGGCTGCTGCTGGGGCATCTGACCCTGCTGGGGCATCTGGGGCTGGCCGTACGGCTGCTGCTGGTAGGGGTTGTGCTCCGGCACGGGCCGGCTGGGAGCAGAGGGGAAGTTGAAGCGGTTCTGGTCGTGCTGCCCACCCTGCGGCTGCTGCGCGCCGCCATAAGGATGACCTCCGGGTGTTGTCACGTTTCCTCCTCCGACTCCAAGAACGCAGTACTCCCTGTGGAACCGCGCCACCGCACCCTATGGTGCGATGGCGCGAAACGCACTGCCTGTCTGCTAGTTGAGAAGACTTCCCTGCAGCTCGGCGCGCAGGTCCGGGGTGAGGACACTGCCCGCGCGATCCACCAGAAGAGCCATCTCGTAACCGACGAGGCCGATGTCGCACTCGGGGTGCGCGAGCACCGCGAGCGAGGATCCGTCGGAGACGGACATGAGGAAGAGGAATCCCCGGTCCATCTCGACCACGGTCTGGTTGACGGCGCCGCCCTCGAAGATGCGGGAGGCTCCGGCGGTCAGCGAGGTCAGTCCGGAGGCCACGGCCGCCAGCTGGTCGGCGCGGTCGCGCGGAAACCCGTCGGACATCGCCAGAAGGAGTCCGTCGGCGGAGACCACCACGGTGTGGGACACCCCTGGGGTGTTGTCCACGAAGTTGGTGATCAACCAGTTCAGGTTCTGTGCCGCCTGGCTCATCGGGCTCACACTAACGCTCCTGGTCATAGCTGTTACTTGACTGCTCAGATCCCGCGCTGCGTCCCTGCTGGACACCGCGCCGCAGGTTGCTCAACCTGCCGCGGACGTCCTCCGGAGCGCGGGAGACCTGGGGGCCGCCCTGCGGGGTCGTCTCCGCCGCGCCCTCGACCAGGTTGGCCTTGGGCACCCGCCGAGGGAGACCGGACGGGGTGACCCCGCCCGCCTTCGGCTCACGGAGTTTGGCGGCCTGCTGCCAGCGCTCGTCGTTGCCCGAGCGCCAGGCGGTGCTGCCTTCCTTCTCCTGCTCCGGGGCCGCGGGCTGCTGCTGACGCTGCGGCCGCTGCTCGAAGAGGGATCCGGTGGACTCCGCTTCCTGCTGTGCCGGCTGCCACTGCTGCTGGCTGCCGCGTCGCGGCAGGCCCGCTCCGGTCATCTGGTGACCGGTGTCGGCAGCGGCGCCCGGACGGTCGAAGCCTACGCGCTCCGGGGCCCGTTCGGGGACGGCGGGGGATTCCGATTCGGTCCCGTAATCCTGCTGGTAGGCAGCCGGATACGTGTTCTGCTCGGGCCACTCGGCCTGCTGCGACCGGGAGTCGTAGCCGCCGTCGTAGTCCGGAGCGGCCTGCTGCCGATCCTCGTACCCGGCTTCCGGATAGCCGTAACCCTGCTGCGGGTACTCCTCGTACCCCTGCTGGCCCTGCTGTGCCTCGTACGAGCCGTCGTAACCCTGCTCGGGCTGCTGCTCGTAGCCCTGGTACGGCTGGTAGCCGTGCTCGGGCTGAGGTTCCGGATACCCCTGGGGCGAGGCCTGGTCGTACTGCTGCTCCTGCCCCTGCTGGTAGCCCACCTGGGCCTCCAGCGCGGCGCGCCGCTCCTCGCGCACGAGGGAGCGCCCGACCGGGTCGAGATCGCGGACGTCGCCGCCCTGCTGGTCGTAGCGGGAGTCGTCGAACCCGAGCTCGGCGGCCGTGCGCAGCGGGGCGGCCTGCTGGGCCTGCTGCTGCGGGATGATCGAGGAGACCGTGAAGTCGTCGTCCGGAATGCCCTCGCCACCGCCACCGTGGGTGATGGCGTCCGGGAGCATGATCAGCGACGTGGTGCCGGCCGCCTCGCCCGAAGGGCGCAGCTGGACGCGGATGCTGTGGCGGTCCGCCAGCCGACCGACCACGAACAGGCCCATGCGCTGCGAGATCGCGGCGTCCACGGTCGGCGGGTTGGCCAGCTTGTGGTTGATGTCCGCGAAGTCCTCGGCGGTCAGGCCGATGCCCTTGTCGTGGATCTCGACCATCACGCGGCCGTCGGGCAGACGGGTCGCGTTGACGCGGACCTTGGTCTGCGGGGAGGAGAACGTGGTGGCGTTCTCCAGCAGCTCGGCGAGCAGGTGCACGAGGTCGGTCACGGCCTGGCCGTGGATCTCGGCGTCGGAGACGCCGGAGAGCTCGATGCGCTCGTACTGCTCCACCTCGGAGGAGGCGGCGCGCAGGACGTCGACGAGGGGGACCGGCTGGTCCCAGCGGCGGCCCGGCTCCTCACCCGCGAGGATGAGGAGGTTCTCGCCGTTGCGGCGCATACGGGTGGCCAGGTGGTCCAGGCGGAAGAGGTTCTCCAGCTGGTCCGGGTCCGCCTCGTTGTTCTCCAGGTCGGTGATGAGGGTCAGCTGGCCCTCGATCAGCGACTGGTTGCGCATGGAGAGGTTGGTGAAGATCGCGTTGACGTTCCCCCGCAGGAGCGCCTGCTCGGCGGCGAGCCGGACCGCTTCGCGGTGGACCTGGTCGAAGGCGCGGGCGACCTCGCCGATCTCGTCCTGGGAGTCGATCGGGATCGGGTGGACACGGGTGTCCACCTTGCCCGGGTCGGTGCGCGAGAGCTGGTCGACGAGCATCGGCAGGCGCTGCTCGGCGATGTCGAAGGCGGCGGAGCGCAGGCGGCGCATCGCGCGGCCCATCTGCCGGGCCATGAGACCGGCCATGATGAAGGCGGCGAGCAGGGCCACGACCACGATGGCGCCGTTGACGATGGCATCGGTGCGGGCCGCGTCGGAGACCGCGACGGCGTCGTTGACGGCCTTGTCGAGGAGTTCCTTCTCGACCTCGTCGTAGCCGTCGAACTTCGCGGTGGCGGCGGCCTGCCAGGCCATCGGCGTGGTTCCGCCGGCGGCCAGCTTGCTCTTGTCCTGGCCGCTGGCGATCGCCTCGGTCATACCCGTCAGGACCGACTTGTTCGCACCCACGGGCGGGGGCACGAAGCGGATGCCCGCCTGCTCGGCCTTGGCCTTGGCCTCGGCGAGCTTGGCGGCGCCCTCGTCGGACTTCTTCTGCATGACCTGCTTGAGGCGGTTCACGTCCTCCTCGGTGCCCGCCGCGACGTACTCGCCGATGGCGATCTCTTCGAGGTAGGCGTACGAGGAGAAGGCGACGAGCTGGCTCTTGCGGATCTCCTCGTTCGTGCTCGGACGCACCAGCAGGTGGGTGCCGACGGAGCGCTGCAGCGAGTTCGCCGCCTTGGCCAGCTGGATCGCGTAGACCATGCGGCCGTAGGAGGTCACGTTGCCGGTGCCCAGGCCCAGTTCGTTGGCGAACTGCATGAGGTAGTGCTGGACCAGCACATAGCCCTCTTCGGTCGGGATCGGGCCCGGCGCGGTGGGGAGGTTCTTCTTCGCGGTCTCGGCCGCGGCGGCGTACGCGGTCTCGCGCACCGCCTTGAGCTTGGGCTCCTCCGCACGGAAGAGGTCCAGCCGTCGCTCCATGCCCAGGTTCTTGGGCATGTCCTGGACGGCCTGGTCGAACTTCACCTTGGCGGAGTCCGTCGCGTTGCGGGCCTTGGTGACGATCTCGCTGTTCGGGTTGCCGCTCAGCAGCGGCTCTGCCGTGAGGTCGCGCTCGTTGAGCAGCGCCTGGCTGTATTCCGAGGAGGCCTGGACGACCCTGGCTATCTTCTCGGCGTCCTTGGCCTCGTTCCAGGTGTCGACGGAGCCCTTCACCTGGAAGCCGCCCATGACCAGGCCGACGAGGGCCGGCACGAGCAGGATGGCGTTCAGACGGGTCGGCACGCGCCAGTTGCGGGGCGAGAACCTGCTGGTGCTCCCGCCGGTCTGCGGTGGTTCCACGGGCACGTCGACGGGCGACGCGGCCGCTCGCGGCGGCGGGGTGAAGTTGCCACGCGCGGGTTCATCCGCGGGGCTCGTGTTGCTTCGCCTCACTCGACCAACAACCTCTCGGCGGTGCTACTAGCTAGTTCGTTGAATTCCAGCACGGTTAACGGCCGTGTTCCAAACAGTTGAAATCGGCCGGCCCCAAAGCCTTATGCCCCACATAAATCGGACATAAAGAGCGTCCTGCGGCAAATATGGGGGGAGTTGTGCGCGCAGCGGCACCAGCCGTACGCGCCCCGTTGCCAACTGGCGGCAATTGTCTGTCGAAACGTTATGAACGGGAAGGGCGGGCCGTGTCGTAGGACACAGCCCGCCCTTCTCCTCGTTGTGAAGAACCCGTGGTGCTTGAGTGGTGCCACTTGAGCCGCGGGATCGAAGTGGTGTTACTTGAGTCGGGCCATGAGGGCGTGCTCGACGAGCGTGATGAGCGCGCTCTTGGCGTCCGCGCGGTGGCGGGCGTCGGTGGTGATGATGGGGGCGTCCGGACCGATCTGGAGCGCCTCGCGGACTTCCTCGGGGGTGTAAGGCTGGTGCCCTTCGAAGCCGTTGAGCGCCACGACGAACGGCAGGCCGCTGTTCTCGAAGTAGTCGACCGCGGGGAAGCAGTCGGCGAGGCGGCGGGTGTCGACCAGGACGATCGCACCGATGGCGCCGCGTACGAGGTCGTCCCACATGAACCAGAAGCGGTCCTGGCCCGGCGTACCGAAGAGGTACAGGATCAGGTCCTGGTCCAGTGTGATGCGGCCGAAGTCCATCGCGACGGTCGTGGTGGTCTTGTCACCGGTGTGCGTGAGGTCGTCGATGCCCGCCGAGGCGGAGGTCATGACGGCTTCGGTGCGCAGCGGGTTGATCTCGGACACGGCTCCGACGAACGTGGTCTTGCCCACGCCGAAGCCGCCCGCCACCACGATCTTCGCGGAGGTGGTGGAGCGAGGAGCCGCTCCGCCGTTAGAGCTTGCGAAGTCCACTGAGCACCCTTTCGAGCAGCGTGACGTCCGGCGTGCCGCCGGCCTCTCCATTGCCCGGCTGGTGGATGGCCACCATTCCGGCCTCCGCCAGGTCGGCGACGAGGATCCGGGCGACACCGAGCGGCATCGACAGCAGTGCGGAGACCTCGGCGACCGACTTGACCTCGCGGCACAGGGTGCAGATGCGCTGGTGCTCCGGAAGCAGGCCGGACAGGTGCATCGGATCGGCCGTGGTGCTCACCAGGGCTTCGATCGCGAGCTGGTAGCGGGGCCGGGTCCGGCCGCCGGTCATCGCGTACGGACGCACCAGCGGCTGGTCGCCTTCCGAGTACGAATCTCCGTACGCATCGGGGTAGGCGGGGGGCGGGGTCATTGATCCTCCGGGCTGGACAGCAGTGGTCAGCGTGCCGTCTGACGGGGCGGCCGGTGGGGGGACGGTATGACGGCCTGGCGGTGGTACCTGGTTCCGGGGCGAGTGCCCCGGGTCCCCGGCCGTCAGTACCGTCCGGCCGGGGAAGGGGGAGTCAGATGAGCAGGCTTCCCTGCAGTTCCGCGCGCAGGTCCGGGGTGAGGACACTGCCGGCGCGGTCCACGAGGAGGGCCATCTCGTAGCCGACGAGGCCGATGTCGCACTCGGGGTGCGCCAGTACGGCCAGGGAGGACCCGTCGGAGACGGACATGAGGAAGAGGAATCCCCGGTCCATCTCGACCACGGTCTGGTTGACGGCGCCGCCCTCGAAGATCCGGGAGGCTCCGGCGGTCAGCGAGGTCAGTCCGGAGGCCACGGCCGCCAGCTGGTCGGCGCGGTCGCGGGGGAATCCTTCGGACATCGCCAGAAGGAGTCCGTCGGCGGAGACCACCACGGTGTGGGACACCCCTGGGGTGTTGTCCACGAAGTTGGTGATCAACCAGTTCAGGTTCTGTGCCGCCTGGCTCATCGAACTCAACTATCGCTCCTGCTGGTAAGTGGGGTCGATGTGGTAACTGCCGGTCGCCGGGCCGCTGTTGCCGGCCTGGCGGCCCTGCTGGATACCGCGCCTGAGGTTGGTCAGACGGCCGCGGACGTCGTCCGGTGCCCGCGAGACCTGCGGACCGGCCTGCGCGTCGGCCTGCTGCTGCGCCGTGCCGGCCACGAGGTTCGCCCGCGGGACCCGGCGGGGCAGCCCCGACGTCGTGATGCCGCCGGCGGCGGGCTGGCGCACGCGCTCGGCCTGGCGCATCAGCTCGTCGTTCGGCGAGGACCGCCAGCTGACGGTCGGCGAGGCACCGGTGGCCGCGGTGGCGGACTCGGCGGGCGCCTGGCCGCGCTGCGGCAGCTGCTGCTGCGGAGCAGGGGCCGCCGGGGCGGACTGCTGCGGCTGCTGGGGTACGGACGGTGCCTGCGCGGCGGGCTGCTGCCCCTCCTCGCGGAACCAGTTCGACTCCAGGGTGTCGAAGATCGGGCTGCGGGCGTCGCCGGAGCTCGGCGCCGGGGGCAGCGCCTCGGGCCGGTGGGCCTGCGGCAGACCGGGGGCCTGCGGGCGCTGCGGCGCCGCGGGTGCGTAGCCGCCGGGCTGCTGCGGAGCCTGCTGCTGGTACTGCTGCGGCTGGGGCTGCTGCGGGGCCTGGGGCTGGCGGGGGGCGCCGCCGACTCCGGGGCCGCCGGGGCGCTGCGGCTGACCGGTCGGCTGGTAGCCGGCCGGCCGGGCGAACTCGCCGGTGGCGGACGGGTCCACGGGGCCGCGTACGTCCGGACGCTCGAACTGCCCGGTCGTGCTGTTGCCGCCGGCGTTCGCCTGGGGCATCGGGGCGTTGAAGTCCGGGCGGGCGAACTCGGCCGTCGAGCCGGGGCCCGACAGCTCGTCGTGGCCACGTGCCTGGTCGGCGCCCCAGCTGGTGCTCTGCGGGCCGGGAAGTTCGGCCCGCGGGGCGCCGCCGCGCGGCGGCAGCTGCGGCCGGGCGCCGCGCGGGCCCGGTGCCGCGGGGGCGGCCGGCTGCTGCGGCGGCTGCGCCTGCGGCTGCTGCGGCTGCTGCGGACGTTCGAAGCCGTTGCCCTGCGGGAAGCCGGGCTGACCGGACGCCGTGGGCGCGGCCGCCGGACGGGCCTGCGGACCGCGGCCCGCCAGCGGCGCACCGGCGGCGAAGCCGGCCTGGCCCTGCCCGCTGGTGGTCGCACCCTGCTGCGGACGGCCGCCGGGAGCACCCGGTCCGCCCTGCTGCGGGGACCAACCGCCCTGGGAACCCTGCTGGTTCGGCGCACCCTGCGGGCGCTGCTGCCCCGGGGCGCCGTCCCGGCCGGGCAGGGCGGCACGCTGGCCGCCCGGGGCGACCTGGCCGCGCTGCGGAGCTGCGCCCACCGGAGGACGGGAGGCCGCACCGGGCACGGAAGCCTGCCCGCCGGGGCCGCCCTGACCGCCGCCGGGGCCGGCCGGGGAACCGGGGCCGCCGGGCTTCTTGCCGCCCTGGGCGACGTCCACCGGCAGCATGACGAGGGCCGTCGTACCGCCCGAGTCGGAGGGGCGCAGCTGGATGCGGATGCCGTGTCGCAGGGACAGGCGGCCGACCACGAACAGACCCATGCGGCGGGAGACGGAGACGTCCACGGTCGGCGGCGACGCGAGCCGCTCGTTGATCGCGGCGAGGTCCTCGGGGGAGAGGCCGATGCCGGTGTCGTGGATCTCGACCAGCACGCGGCCGTCGGGCAGCGCGTGACCGGTGACCTTGACCTTGGTCTGCGGGGAGGAGAACGAGGTGGCGTTCTCCAGCAGCTCTGCGAGCAGGTGCACGAGGTCGTTGACGACGCGGCCGGCGACATCGGTGCCGGGCACCGCCGCCAGCTCGATGCGCTCGTACTGCTCCACCTCGGACGCGGCGGCGCGGAGCACGTCGACGAGCGGGACGGGGCGGGTCCACCGGCGGCCCGGCTCCTCGCCCGCGAGGACGAGGAGGTTTTCGCCGTTACGGCGCATGCGGGTCGCGAGGTGGTCGAGCTTGAAGAGGGAGGACAGCTGGTCCGGGTCGGCCTCGCGGGACTCCAGCTCGGAGATGAGCGAGAGCTGACGCTGGATGAGGCCCTGGGAGCGGCGCGAGAGGTTGGTGAACATCGCGTTGACGTTGCCCCGCAGGAGGGCCTGCTCGGCGGCGAGGCGGACGGCCTCGCGGTGCACGTCGTCGAAGGCCGCGGCCACCTGGCCGATCTCGTCGCGGGTGTGCAGGCCGACCGACTCCACGGAGGTGTCCACGTCCTGCGGGTCGGACTCCGAGAGCTGCTTGACGAGCTCGGGCAGGCGGTCCTGGGCGACGCGGGTGGCGGTGTCCTGCAGGCGGCGCAGCGAGCGGATCATCGAGCGGGCCATGACGAAGGCGCCGACGAGGGAGACACCGAGGACGAGGAGGATCAGGGCACCGTTGATGATGGCGTCCTGCTGCGACTCGTTCTTGAGCTCGCGGGCCTTCTGCTCCATGTCCTGGAGCAGCGTCAGCTCGATCTTCTTCATCTCGGAGAGCTTGACGTCGTCGGCGTCGTACCAGTCCAGCCAGGACCGGTACTGCGTCTCCTTGGCGAACTGCCCGTCGGTGGACAGCACGCGGCGGGCGAAGTGGTCGGCGCGGCCGATCTCCGGGTTGCCGTCGCCGAGCGCCGCGAGGAGCTCCTCGGGCTTGCCCTGGTACACGAGCTCGAAGGTCTTCTTCGCCTGCTGCTCGCCCTTGAGGGCGGAGAGGGCGTAGAGGCGGTCGTTCTCCGGCAGCTTGCCCGGCTGGCCCGTGCCGTCGGGCAGGGCGGCGGCGATGATCGCGCGCTGGACGGACGCGTACTCCTTGGAGGCGGAGAAGGCCGCCAGGGCGCGCGTACGCTTGATCATCTCCGGGTTGGAGGTGGCCTGCGCCATGTCCTGGGAGAGCGAGAGCAGCGAGACGATGAGGTTGTTGTACTCGGTGACGGTCTGCTGGGCGCCGTTCGCGTACGCCTTGTTGCGGATCTCGTCGATGTTGGCGAGCTGGCGGCCGATCTGCAGGATGTTGTTGCGGATCGACTTGAGCGTCTCGTCCTTGTCCTCCGTGTTGTCGACCTTGTCGGTCGCGGCGGCGAAGGACTTGGCGGCGGCGTCGGTCTGCTCCTTGACGCCGGCGACGATGCTGTTGGGCTTGCCCGACTTGTCGACCGACAGGGGACCCGCTGACTTGTCCCGCTCCTCCTGGAGCGCGGCCGCCAGGTTGGTGGCCTGCCGGGTCATCGTCGTCAGCAGCTGCATGTGCTCCAGCTGTGCGATGTCGTTGAGGGAGTCGTTGATACGGACGCCACCGAGCGTGGTGGCGGCGACGACGGGCAGGGTCAGCAGCGACACCAGTCGCGTGCTGATGCGCCAGTTCTGCATGGCGAGGCGGGAACCGGGCCCACTGGGGGCCTTCGGTATCGCCACGTCCTGCTCGACCGACCCGGCCTGGGCCTTGGCGGACTTGCCGCGGCCCTTCGCCTTCGCCTTCGCCTTCGACGAGGCGGAGGCGTCGGGGCCCGCGCCTTCGACAGCCGGCCCGCGGTTCTGGGCGTGCTGGGGCGAGGAGCCGCGGTCGGTCCCGCCGCGGGGCTCCTGGTCCGCCGCAGCATCCCCTCGGCCCTGACGGGCCTGGGGAGACCCCTTGCCATCCCTCTTGAATCGTCCCTGCACTAGCGTCGCAACCTCTGGACCAGGCGTCCCGCCGGGCGACCGGTGGGACGGTGTCGAGTCGTGGGGCACTAACGGCCCCATGGTGGTCGTCGGTGACCGGCGCGTCTCCCTCTCCTTGCCACCGCGCTCGGCGCTGTCTCGCGCCACCTGCGCGCCGGCTGATTCCCGCGGCGGTCCCGCGAATTCCAGCACAGTGGCGGATCTCCAACAAGGTGCGAGCACCCACCCGCGGAGTCGGTGACGGCTTGTGACAGGCGGGCTACAGGATGTGGGCCCGCTTTCGGGCGAAACCGGACTTACACCACGCAAATACGGTGACTGGCAAGGTGTCCCAGTCGAGATGATCAGCAGCGGAATGACGCATTCAGTGGCGCAATGTCCGTTTCGTGAGCCCGAGTTGACTGTCCGTTATGCCGGTAATGCCTGGTCACAGGTGAGCAAACTCACACGGCCGTGGCCATTACTTCCCGGTTCCGTGAGGGATTCGGATGTTTAGCCTTACCCCTTAAAGGGTTGGCGCCGCGGTCGGCGCGTGCCACAACCGACATCCCAGAGATCGAACCGAGGACCCCGAACCCCGATGAAGACGACGACGATGTTCCGCAACATAGCCAACCCCCGCCGCACCACCCTCGCGCACCTCAAGGACGCCGAGGAGCTGCAGGCGGCCCCGGCCACCCCGGAGCACGCCGTCGAGCTGCCCACGCAGACCGCCAACCCCCGGCGCACCATCCTGATGGACGCGCCCGTGGCAGCCGCCGCGCAGTAGCCCCCGGCGCATGAGGGCGAAGCGCCCCTGCCCTCCGCGTTAGCCTGGAGCCGCAGACTCCAGCCAGCGGACATATAGAGGGGCAGACGCAACACGTGCGCATCGCCAGGTTCTCGATCGACGGCAATGTCGCCTTCGGCGCGGTCGAGGGCGATGCCGCCCCCGGCGCCGCGGGCGAGCTCGTCCTCGACATCATCAAGGGCATCCCGTTCGCGGACTTCGAGCTCTCGGGCACGAAGGTCCCGCTGAGCAAGGTGCGCCTGCTGCCGCCCGTGCTCCCGAACAAGGTCGTGGCGATCGGCCGCAACTACGCGGAGCACGCGGCGGAGCTCGGCAACGAGGTCCCCGACGCCCCCATCACCTTCTTCAAGCCCTCCACCTCGGTGGTCGGCCCGGGCGACCCCATCACGTACCCCTCCTTCTCCCAGGACCTCCACCACGAGGCGGAGCTCGCCGTGGTCATCGGCCGCATGTGCCGAGAGGTCCCCAGGGAACGGGTCAAGGACGTCATCCTCGGCTACACCTGCGCCAACGACGTCACCGCGCGCGACGTCCAGCAGCGCGAGAAGCAGTGGGCCCGGGCCAAGGGCTTCGACAGCTCCTGTCCCCTCGGCCCCTGGATCGAGACCGACCTGGACCCGAGCGACCTGACCATCCAGTGCACGGTCAACGGCGAACAGCGCCAGCTCGGCCGCACCAGCGAGATGGTCCGCTCCATCGAGGACCTGATCGTCCACATCACCGAGGCCATGACGCTGCTCCCGGGCGACGTCATCCTCACGGGGACCCCGGCCGGAGTCGGCCCCCTCAACGTCGGCGACGAGGTCGCCGTCACCATCGAAGGCATCGGCACTCTCACCAACAAGGTGATCAAGCGTGGCTAACGCGAACGTCCGCGTACGTTTCTGTCCCTCCCCGACCGGCAACCCCCACGTGGGCCTGGTCCGCACCGCCCTCTTCAACTGGGCGTTCGCCCGCCACCACGGCGGTACGTTCGTCTTCCGGATCGAGGACACCGACGCGGCCCGGGACTCCGAGGAGTCCTACGACCAGCTGCTCGACTCGCTGCGCTGGCTCGGCTTCACCTGGGACGAGGGCCCCGAGGTCGGCGGCCCGCACGCCCCCTACCGCCAGTCCGAGCGCATGGACATCTACGCGGACGTCGCCCAGCGGCTCCGTGACGGCGGCTACGCGTACGACTGCTACTGCACGACCGAGGAGCTGGACGCGCGCCGCGCCGCCGCCCGCGCCGCCGGCAAGCCCTCCGGCTACGACGGCCACTGCCGCGAGCTGACCCAGGTGCAGCTGGAGGCCTACCAGGGCGAGCACCGCCCCTCGATCGTCCGCTTCCGGATGCCCGACGAGCCGATCACCTTCACCGACCTGGTCCGCGGCGAGCTGACCTTCACCCCGGAGAACGTGCCGGACTTCGGCATCCTGCGGGCCAACGGCGCGCCCCTCTACACGCTGGTCAACCCGGTCGACGACGCGCTGATGCAGATCACGCACGTCCTGCGCGGCGAGGACCTGCTGTCCTCCACCCCGCGCCAGATCGCGCTGTACAAGGCGCTGATGGAGCTCGGCATCGCCACCGGCGTCCCGCAGTTCGGCCACCTGCCGTACGTCATGGGCGAGGGCAACAAGAAGCTCTCCAAGCGCGACCCCGAGTCCTCGCTCAACCTGTACCGCGAGCGCGGCTTCCTGCCCGAGGGCCTGCTGAACTACCTCTCGCTCCTCGGCTGGTCCTTCTCCAAGGACCAGGACATCTTCTCGATCGAGGAGATGGTGTCGAAGTTCGACATCGACGGCGTCAACGCCAACCCGGCGCGCTTCGACCTCAAGAAGGCCGAGGCGATCAACGCCGACCACATCCGCCTGCTGGACCCGAAGGCCTTCGCGGACGCCTGCGCCCCCTGGCTGCGGGCCCCGCACGCCAACTGGGAGCCCGAGGACTTCGACGCCGAGGCCTGGGAGCGCATCGCGCCGTACGCCCAGACCCGGGTGACCGTCCTGTCGGACATCACCGCCAACGTCGACTTCCTGTTCCGCAAGGAGCCGGTCGAGGACCAGGCCTCCTGGGACAAGGCGATGAAGGGCGAGCCCGCGGCCCTCCTGACCACGGCGCGCGAGAACCTCTCCGCCGCCGACTGGTCGGACCCGGAGTTCCTCAAGCAGGCCGTCCTGACCGCCGGCGAGGCCCACGGCCTCAAGCTCGGCAAGGCCCAGGCCCCGGTCCGCGTGGCCGTGACCGGCCGCACGGTCGGTCTGCCGCTCTTCGAGTCCCTGGAGATCCTGGGCAAGGAGCGCTCCCTGGCCCGCATCGACGCGGCCCTGGCCAAGCTCGCCGGCTGACCGCTCCCGCACGGACATCAGGCCCGGACCCCGACGGCATGTGCCCGGGGGTCCGGGCCGTTCGACTTCTGCGTCCTCGAGACGCGGTCCGCAGGTATTTCGCATACTGGGCACATGGCCATCCGCGCGGTCCTGTGGGACATCGACGACACCCTCTTCGACTACACGGGGGCCGACGCCGCCGGGCTCCAGCAGCAGCTGGAGGCCGAGCGGATCTCGGAGCGGTACGGGACCCCCGCGCAGGCGCTCGCGCGGTGGCGGGAGATCACCGACCGGCACTGGGCGCGCTTCGCCGCCGGCGACGGCACCTTCCAGGGGCAGCGGCGGGACCGGGTGCGGGAGTTCCTGGAGCGCCCCGGGATGACCGACACCGAGGCCGACGCCTGGTTCGACCGGTACGTCGAGCACTACAAGGCCGCCTGGACGGTCTTCCCCGACGTGGTGCCCGTGCTCGACACCCTCGCCGCCGTGTACCGGCACGGGGTGCTCTCCAACTCCTCCACCGCCAACCAGGACCCCAAGCTGCGCGACCTCGGACTGCGCGACCGCTTCGAGGTGCTCGTCTGCGCCGTGGAGCTCGGCATCAGCAAGCCCGAGGCGGGGGCCTTCCTCGCCGCGTGCGAGGCGCTCGCGCTGCCGCCGGGGGAGGTGGCCTACGTGGGGGACCAGCCGGAGATCGACGCGCGGGGCGCCCGGGACGCCGGCCTGCTCGCCGTCTGGCTCGACCGTGACGGCGGGCGCGGGGCGGGACCGGACGGGGTTCACCGCATCGAGGCCCTTGACCTGCTCCCGGAGCTGCTGGCAGGGGATACCCGTTTTGGAGCACGGTCGCGCATCCGGTAATGTTCTTTCTGCGCCGCCCGAGCGGGCCGAAAGGCCGGACGGGGGCGCCACTCGAAAGAAGACCCCGCAGGGGGTTGACTTTTGGTGGGGTATAGTGTAATTGGCAACACGAGGGTTTCTGGTTCCCTTATTCTAGGTTCGAGTCCTGGTACCCCAGCGCAGTGCAGCAGTAACGCAGTGCTTTGCCCCCGTTGTGTAGCGGCCTAGCACGCCGCCCTCTCAAGGCGGTAGCGCCGGTTCGAATCCGGTCGGGGGTACAGATCCTTCCCGTGAGGTGTCCTGGGTAGCTCCCGTACGTCTTGATGCAGGATCGCTAGGGCCCCCGTTGTGTAGCGGCCTAGCACGCCGCCCTCTCAAGGCGGTAGCGCCGGTTCGAATCCGGTCGGGGGTACTGTTGGTCTGGTATAGACCACTTTGGGCTATGGTGTAATTGGCAACACGAAGGTTTCTGGTTCCTTTGTTCTAGGTTCGAGTCCTGGTAGCCCAGCGCAGTGCAGTGAGAACTGCAAGGCACGCCCCCGTTGTGTAGCGGCCTAGCACGCCGCCCTCTCAAGGCGGTAGCGCCGGTTCGAATCCGGTCGGGGGTACGCACAGAAGAGGCCCTCCGCGTTCATCGCGGAGGGCCTCTTTCGTCGTTCCGGGGCGCCCGCCCCGACGGGCTCGCGCGGACAAGTGCGGGCCCGGAGGCGCGTGTTCGGACGTGTGCGGCGTCGTACGCGCCCCCGGGCCCGGGGGTGGGTCAGGCAAGGGCGGGGAGGGTCAGCCGGAGCGGCGCAGGGCCTCCGTCAGGCGGGCGGCCGCGTCGATGACGGCCTGGGCGTGCATCCGGCCCGGGTGGCGGGTCAGGCGCTCGATCGGCCCGGAGACCGACACGGCGGCCACCACGCGGTTCGACGGCCCGCGCACCGGCGCCGAGACGGAGGCCACGCCGGGCTCCCGCTCGCCGATCGACTGCGCCCAGCCGCGGCGGCGTACGCCCGAGAGCGCCGTCGCCGTGAAGCGCGCGCCCTGCAGCCCGCGGTGGAGCCGCTCGGGCTCCTCCCACGCCATCAGGATCTGCGCGGCGGAGCCCGCCTTCATCGGGAGGGTCGAGCCCACCGGGACGGTGTCCCGCAGGCCGGACAGCCGCTCCGCGGCCGCGACGCAGATGCGCATGTCTCCCTGCCGGCGGTAGAGCTGCGCGCTCTCGCCCGTCACGTCGCGCAGGTGGGTCAGTACCGGTCCCGCCGTGGCCAGCAGGCGGTCCTCGCCGGCCGCGGCGGCGAGCTCCGCCAGCCGCGGACCGAGGATGAACCGGCCCTGCATGTCCCTCGCCACCATCCGGTGGTGTTCCAGTGCCACGGCAAGGCGATGTGCCGTGGGTCGTGCGAGCCCTGTCGCCGCGACCAGCCCGGCGAGGGTGGCCGGACCGGACTCCAGTGCGCTCAGTACCAGAGCTGCCTTGTCGAGAACGCCGACGCCGCTAGAGTTGTCCATGAAACGATATTCACGTCTCACACTGTGAAACGCAAGTTCAATTTTTCCAAGAACCAGCGAGTCTGTATGTACGGGTCCACGAACCACTGGGTCCGGGACGGTGAGCCGGAGGGAAAGCGATGGGTAGGACACTCGCGGAGAAGGTCTGGGACGACCATGTCGTCCGGCGCGCCGAGGGCGAGCCCGACCTCCTCTTCATCGATCTGCACCTGCTGCACGAGGTGACCAGCCCCCAGGCCTTCGAAGGCCTGCGCCAGGCCGGCCGCAAGGTCCGACGCCTCGACCTCACCATTGCGACCGAGGACCACAACACCCCCACCCTGGACATCGACAAGCCGATCGCGGACCCGGTCTCCCGGGCCCAGCTGGAGACGCTGCGCAAGAACTGCTCCGAGTTCGGTGTCCGGCTGCACTCGCTGGGTGACGTCGAGCAGGGCGTCGTCCACGTCGTGGGACCGCAGCTGGGGCTGACCCAGCCCGGAACCACCGTGGTCTGCGGAGACTCGCACACGTCCACGCACGGCGCCTTCGGCGCGCTGGCCTTCGGCATCGGCACCAGCCAGGTCGAGCACGTGCTGGCCACGCAGACGCTGCCGCTCGCCCGCCCGAAGACCATGGCGATCACCGTGACCGGCGCGCTGGCCGAGGGCGTCACCGCCAAGGATCTGATCCTGGCGATCATCGCCAAGATCGGCACCGGCGGCGGCCAGGGGTACATCCTGGAATACCGCGGCGAGGCCATCGAGAAGCTGTCGATGGAAGCCCGCATGACCATCTGCAACATGTCGATCGAGGCCGGCGCCCGGGCGGGCATGATCGCCCCCGACCAGACCACCTTCGACTACCTGCAGGGCCGCGACCACGCCCCCGCGGGCGAGGACTGGGACGCGGCGGTCGCCTACTGGAAGACCCTGCGCACGGACGACGACGCCGTCTTCGACGCCGAGGTCGTCATCGACGGCACCAAGCTGTCCCCGTTCGTCACCTGGGGCACCAACCCGGGCCAGGGCGCGCCGCTGTCGGCCGACGTCCCCGACCCGGCTTCGTACGAGGACGCTTCGGAGCGCCTCGCCGCCGAAAAGGCCCTGGAATACATGGGGTTGACCGCCGGGCAGCCGCTGCGCGAGATCCGGGTCGACACCGTCTTCGTAGGTTCCTGCACCAATGGCCGCATCGAGGACCTGCGGGCCGTCGCCGGGATCATCGAGGGCCGCAAAGTCGCCGACGGCGTACGGATGCTGGTCGTCCCCGGCTCCGTCCGGGTCGCCCTCCAGGCCGTGGAAGAGGGCCTGGACAAGGTCTTCAAGGAGGCCGGCGCCGAATGGCGGCACGCGGGCTGTTCGATGTGCCTGGGCATGAACCCCGACCAACTGGCCCCCGGTGAGCGTTCCGCGTCCACCTCCAACCGCAACTTCGAGGGCCGGCAGGGCAAGGGCGGACGCACCCACCTGGTCTCCCCCCAGGTGGCCGCCGCCACCGCGGTACTGGGCCACTTGGCCTCTCCCGCCGACCTGTCCGACGCCCCCGCGACCGCCGGAGTCTGAGAACCATGGAAGCCTTCACCACCCACACCGGCCGGGCCGTCCCGCTGCGCCGCAGCAACGTCGACACCGACCAGATCATCCCCGCCCACTGGCTGAAGAAGATCACCCGTGACGGGTTCGAGGACGGGCTCTTCGAGGCCTGGCGCAAGGACCCGCAGTTCGTCACGAACCGCCCGGAGCGCGCCGGGGCGACCGTGCTGATCGCCGGCCCCGACTTCGGCACCGGTTCCTCGCGCGAGCACGCCGTATGGGCCCTGCAGAACTTCGGCTTCAAGACGGTCATCTCCTCCCGCTTCGCCGACATCTTCCGGGGGAACTCGCTGAAGAACGGCCTGCTGACCGTCGTTCTGCCCCAGGAGACCGTCGAGCGGCTGTGGGAACTGACCGAGGCCGACCCGGCCGCGGAGGTCACCGTCGACCTGGTCGACCGCAAGGTGCGAGCGGAGGGCATCGAGGCGGAGTTCGAGCTCGACGACAACGCCCGCTGGAGGCTGCTGGAGGGTCTGGACGACATCTCCCTCACCCTTCAGAACGAAGCGGACATCGCCACGTACGAAAGTGCCCGTCCTGCCTTCAAGCCGCGCACGATTCAGGTCTGATTCCAGCCTGATCAGCGCTTATTCACCTTCGGGTGATCACACGCAAGACACTGTGCCCTCCACCGTCCGGTGGGGGGCACAGCTGTGTGTTGAGGCCCCGTGAGGCGACAACTCGCCCCAGATGGCACAATCTGTGCATGGAACGCGACAGTCAACTTGAGCTCTACGAACTCGTCGCGGACCGGCTGAAAGAAGCACACACACGGGTGCGCACACTGCAAGTCCCGGAGGGCGTAAGGATGGCGCTGTCCCGGAAGCTGTTGGTCGTCACGGCCGCGGCGAAGCACGATCTCGCCGATGCGGCAAGGCGCCTGGACAGGTTGATGAAGGACCTTGACGAGGGTCGATTCCCTGAAGGCGACTGATGCGAAGGAACTCCGTAACGGCCTACAGCGTTGCGGCACTAGGGTGATTAGCCCGTTTCGTGTTTGATTTGCGGTATATATCCGCCTAACGTGCGAAATAAGCTTGAACACATTCGTTCTGGCGAAGTCTCCGAAGGGGAAGACGTTGAACAAGGCGCAGCTCGTAGAAGCGATTGCCGACAAGCTGGGCGGCCGCCAGCAGGCCGCGGACGCTGTCGACGCGGTACTGGACGCAATCGTCCGCGCTACCGTCGCGGGCGACCGGGTCTCGGTCACGGGCTTCGGCTCGTTCGAGAAGGTCGACCGCCCCGCCCGTTACGCCCGCAACCCGCAGACCGGAGAACGCGTCCGGGTCAAGAAGACCTCGGTGCCCCGCTTCCGCGCGGGCCAGGGCTTCAAGGACCTGGTCAGCGGCACCAAGAAGCTGCCGAAGGGCGGCGAGGTCTCGGTGAAGAAGGCGCCCAAGGGCAGCCTCACCGGTGGTGCCTCCGCAACGGTGAAGAAGGCCGCCGCGAAGAAGGCCACCACCGCCAAGAAGGCGGCGGCAAAGACCACGGCCGCAAAGAAGACCACCACCGCAAAGAAGACCACGGCCACCGCCAAGAAGGCGGCGGTGAAGAGCACCGGCACCACCAAGAAGGCGACGGCCGCGGCCAAGAAGACCACGACCGCCAAGAAGGCCGCGCCGACGGCGAAGAAGACCACCGCCACCGCGAAGAAGACCGCTCCGGCCGCCAAGAAGGCCACCGCAGCGACGAAGGCGCCCGCCAAGAAGACGGCGACGCGCAAGGCCACCGCGAAGAAGACCACCGCCCGCAACAAGTAGGGCGCCAGTCACACACGCCGGGGCGGGTTGCCCGGGGGGGGGTAACCCGCCCCCGGGGCGGTGGCTCAGTAGGTGTTGAGTGTTTGGGAGTGAACACCGCAGTAAACCACGGACGCGGTGTGAGGT
>NZ_JBEZLA010000057.1:25751-53912 GCF_040651925.1 Streptomyces sp. NPDC048349
CCCAACAGAGCGGGCGCCCCCCCCCCCGGGGGGGGGGGGGGCCCCCGGGGGGGCCCCCCCCCCCCCCGCGGTGCGTTCGCTCAGAAGGTCTGCAGCGTGACCAGGGTGATCCGCAGGTCCGGGCCCTCGCCGGCCGTCTCGATCCGGACCCGCTGGCCGGGCCGCAGCAGCCGCAGGCCGCCCGCGTCGAAGGCCGGGGCCTCGAAGGGCACCGGGGTGCCGTCGTCCAGCAGCACACTGCCGCTGCGGGTCTGGGAGTCGTACGTGTACGCGGTCGCCTGCATACCGGCACTGTATCGGGCCGTGTGGGGCCCCACACCGAGGGCGAGCGCGGTCCGCAGGTCCTGCGCCGTGTCCACGTCCCGGCGCACGCTGTCCACGCCCGACAGGGCGATTTCCACCGCTCCCGAAGCCGAATGCCGGGCCCGCGAGCGCCCGCCGAACGCGGGTGCCAATTCCACGTCCGGAGCAGCGGAAAGCAAGGTCGTCCCGATTCCGGCCGCATCCGCCAGAAATGCCCGGGGAAATACCGAGGCCGTTTCGAGCACGCGTAGCAATTCGGGCGGCCGCAGGGCCGGCAGGTCGGCGTTCATCGCGGCCACCGCCGCCCCCGGCCGCCCCGCCCGTATCGCCCGCGCCCCGTGGGCCAGGGCCGCGTTGAGCCCGGCCCCCGGACCGTCCGCGACGATCCGCGCCCCCAGCCGGGCCAGTTCCCCGGAGGCCACCGCGTCGTCCGTGACGACCACCACATCCGCGACTGCCGCGCAGGCCAGCGCCCCTGCCACGGTGTCCTGGGCGAAGGCGAGCGCGAGCCCGGGACGGGAGGCGCCCACCGCGGCCGCGAGACGGCTCTTGGCCGTCGCCAGGGGCTTCAACGGCACCACCAGGCTCCAGACGGCGTTCGTGACCGACCCCTTCCCTCCGGTGCGCTGCGGCACATGTCCAGCCCATGGTCAGGTCATGACCCGGTCATGCGTCGGCCCATTGTCGCCCCCGCCCGGGCAGCCCGGGACTCCGGCCGCGTGAGCGGGGCGTACGGTGTTCTCGACAGAGACCGGGCGTGGGGCGACACTTGTCCGGCCTACGAGGTGCCCAAGCCGCGCACCGGTCCTAGAGGAAGGTGTCCGAGTGTCCCGCCGCAGAATCGGCTTCTGGTACCGCCTGGCTGCGGTCATCGCAAAACCGCCGCTGGTAGTGCTCTTCAAGCGGGACTGGCGGGGAATGGAGCACATTCCGGCCGAGGGCGGCTTTATCACCGCCGTCAATCACAACTCGTATCTGGACCCGCTCTCCTACGCGCACTTCCAGTACAACACCGGCCGGGTACCCCGATTGCTCGCCAAGGCGGCCCTCTTCGACGTCCCGATTGTCGGCGCCATCCTGCGCGGATCGGGGCAGATCCCCGTCTACCGGGAGAGCACCAACGCCCTGGACGCATTCCGGGCCGCGGTGGACGCGATCGACCGCGGCGAATGCGTGGCCTTTTACCCCGAGGGCACGCTCACCCGCGATCCCGACATGTGGCCGATGGCCGGCAAGACCGGCGCCGCCCGCGTCGCGCTGATCACCAAGGCCCCCGTCATTCCGGTGGCCCAGTGGGGCGCGAATCTCGCCATGCCGCCCTACGCCCGGGAGAACAAGGTCCGGCTCTTCCCGCGCAAGACCCTCCAGGTGCTCGCGGGACCGCCCGTCGACCTGTCCGCCTTCTACGACCGGGAACCCACCCCCGACGTGCTCAAGGAGGCCACCGAGGTCATCATGGCGGCCATCACCGCGCTGCTGGAGGAAGTGCGCGGCGAGACCGCGCCCGAGCAGCCGTACGACCATCGCAAGGCCAGGGCGGAACAGCGGCGCAAGGCCGCGGGGGAGGGCAAGAAGTGACACGTCCCGTGAAGGCGGCCGTCTACGGAACCGGCTCCTGGGGAACGGCCTTCGGCATGGTGCTCGCCGACGCCGGCTGCGAGGTGACCCTCTGGGGCCGCCGCCGGGAGCTGGCCGACGCCATCAACACCGGCCGGACCAACCCGGACTACCTGCCGGGGATCGAACTCCCCGAGAACCTCCGCGCCACCACCGACCCGGCCGAGGCCGCCCGCGGCGCCGACTTCACCGTGCTGGCCGTCCCTTCCCAGACCCTGCGCGGCAACCTCGCCGAATGGGCCCCGCTGCTCGCCCCCGACACCGTGCTCGTCTCCCTGATGAAGGGCATCGAACTCGGCACCGCCAAGCGGATGAGCGAGGTCATCGAGGAGGTCGGCAAGGTCCCCGCGGAGCGCGTCGCCGTGGTCACCGGCCCCAACCTGGCCCGCGAGATCGCCGCCCGCCAGCCCGCCGCCTCCGTGGTCGCCTGCGTGGACGAGGCCGTCGCCCAGCGCCTCCAGGCCGCCTGCCACACCCCGCACTTCCGCCCCTACACCAACACCGACGTCGTCGGCTGCGAGCTCGGGGGCGCCGTCAAGAACGTCATCGGCCTCGCCGTGGGCATCGCGGACGGCATGGGCCTGGGCGACAACACCAAGGGCTCGCTCATCACCCGAGGCCTCGCCGAAACGACCCGCCTGGGCCTGGCGATGGGCGCCGACCCGCTCACCTTCTCCGGCCTCGCCGGCCTCGGCGACCTCGTCGCCACCTGCTCCTCGCCGCTCTCCCGGAACCACACCTTCGGCACCAACCTCGGCCGCGGGATGACCCTGGAGGAGACCATCGCGGTCACCAAGCAGACCGCCGAGGGCGTCAAGTCCTGCCAGTCCGTGGCCGATCTGGCCCACCGCCACGGGGTCGACATGCCGATCACCGAGACGGTCGTCGACATCGTCCACCACGGCAAGCCGACCCTCGTGGCGCTCAAGGAACTGATGGGGCGCAGCGCCAAACCGGAACGTCGCTGACTCCTTTCCGGACGTCCGAGCGGGTACCCTCGTGGCGATATGAGCAGCGAGAACCTCCCCCAGACCCCTGAGCAGCAGGGCCGCAAGCCCCGCGTGGCCGTCGTGTTCGGCGGCCGCAGCTCGGAACACGCCATCTCGGTCGTCACGGCGGGCGCGGTCCTGCGCTCCATCGACCGCTCCAAGTACGAGGTGCTGCCCATCGGCATCACCACGGACGGCCGGTGGGCGCTGACCGCCGACGAGCCGTCGCGGATGGCCATCGCCGACCGCAGGCTTCCGAGCGTCGCGGACCTCGCCGACTCCGAGGAGGGCGCCGTCGTGCTCTCGGTCGACCCCGCCAGCCGCGAGGTCGTCTACACCGAGCCCGGCGCCGTCCCCAAGGCCCTGGGCGAGGTCGACGTCGTCTTCCCCGTCCTGCACGGACCGTACGGCGAGGACGGCACCCTCCAGGGCCTCCTGGAGCTGTCGGGGGTCCCGTACGTCGGCTCGGGCGTCCTCGCCTCGGCCGTCGGCCAGGACAAGGACTACATGAAGCGGGTGTTCACCTCCTTCGGGCTGCGCGTCGGCCCGTACGTGACCATCCGCCCCCGCGAGTGGACCGCCGACCGCGACGCCGCCCGCGGCCGCATCCTGGACTTCGCCGCCGAGCACGGCTGGCCGCTGTTCATCAAGCCCGCCCGGGCCGGCTCCTCCATCGGCATCACCAAGGTCGACGACGCCTCCGGCCTGGACGACGCGATCCGCGAGGCCCAGCGCCACGACCCGAAGATCCTCGTGGAGGCGCTGCTGCGCGGCCGCGAGATCGAATGCGGCGTGCTGGAATTCGAGGACGGCCCGCGCGCCAGCGCGCCCGCCGAGATCCCGCCGGTCTCCAGCCACGACTTCTACGACTTCGAGGCGAAGTACATCGACTCCGCCTCCGGGATCGTGCCCGCCCCGCTCACCCCGGAGCAGACCGCCGAGGTGCAGCGGCTCGCGATCGAGGCCTTCGAGGCCGCGTCCTGCGAGGGCCTGGTGCGCGCCGACTTCTTCCTCACCGAGGACGGCGAGTTCGTCATCAACGAGATCAACACGATGCCGGGCTTCACGCCGATCTCCATGTACCCGCGGATGTGGCAGGAGTCGGGCATCGAGTACCCGGAACTCGTCGACCTGCTGATCCAGGCCGCCCTGCGCCGCTCCACCGGGCTGCGCTAGGTCGTCTCTTTCGGATCTTGCCGGCCTGGCCGCACCCGGCTCCGAACCGCCGACCGCCCGCCGGCCGACCCCTTTCCGGGGCCGGCCGGCGGGCGGTCGGTATGAGGGGCTGCTGCCTCAGTACGAGGAGATGCCCTCGGGCACGGTGGCGGCGACGGCCGTGGACAGTCCGACGAGCATGCCCGCGTCCGTGGCATGCCCCTTGTCGACCACGACCTCCGTGTACGCCTTCCGCATCCCCGTGGTGAACCGGAAACCCCCGTCGTCGAGCTCCTCCAGCAGCCAGGCGACCCCGTTCACGTGGACGCCCTCCTGCTTCGGATCGGCCATCGCGCGGGGCTTGGGGATACCGCACCGCAGTACGATCGCCGAGCCGCCCCACGCGGCGGTCAGCTCGGACTCCGGCTCGGTCCCGGTCCGTGCCAGACCGGCCACCGTCTCCGGGAGCTCCTCGTGCAGCGCTGCACAGAGCCCCGCGACCTTGGCCGGCGGCGCGGGCGGCGGTTCCACCCGGGCCCGGGAACCACCCGGGGAGCACGCCGCGAGGCCCGTGAGGGCCAGCACGGCGGGCAGGGCGGACAGGGCCGACGACATGCGGACACGGAGGGGCCGGCGGTGGAGGGACATCACCGGCCAAGAGTAGACGGGGGCTACAGATGGACCACCGGGCAGGTCAGGGTGCGGGTGATCCCCTCCACCTGCTGGACCTTGGCCACCACCATGCGGCCGAGCTCGTCCACGGTGTCGGCCTGGGCGCGCACGATCACGTCGTACGGACCCGTCACGTCCTCGGCCTGGATCACCCCCGGGATCTGGCCGATGGACTCGGCGACGAACGACGCCTTGCCCACCTCGGTCTGGATGAGGATGTACGCCTGTACCACGGAACCTCCAGGGCGGCCACGAGGATCATTTCCCCTAACCTTCGGGTGGGCCCCACACGATCGAAAGGGCCGGGGGAAGAAGGGACGCCACGGTACCGCGTCGCCGTGCGCCGCGGGGAGACCCGCGAGCCCGGCGCCACGCACAGCGGGGCGTACGGAGAGCTGAAGTTGACGTATCTGTTGACGGTACCCAGAGCTGTGACGGCTCGCGACCGCAAGCGGACTGGGCAAGAAGGGGCACAGCGATGAAGGGCACTGTGGGCGAGCTGGGGGAGTTCGGGCTCATTCGTGAGCTCACCTCACGGCTCACCACCACCCCGGCGGTCCGGCTCGGACCGGGCGACGACGCCGCGGTGGTGTCGGCACCCGACCGGCGGGTCGTGGCGAGCACCGACGTCCTGCTCGAGGGCAGGCACTTCAGGCGCGACTGGTCCACCGCCTACGACGTCGGCCGCAAGGCCGCCGCGCAGAACCTCGCCGACATCGCCGCCATGGGCGCGGTGCCGACCGCACTGCTCCTCGGCCTCGTCGTCCCCGCCGAACTCCCGGTCACCTGGCCCACCGAGCTGATGGACGGCATCCGCGACGAGTGCCAGGTCGCGGGCGCGGCCGTGGTCGGCGGGGACGTCGTGCGGGGGGACACCATCACCGTCGCCATCACCGCCCTGGGCGACCTGCGCAACCACGAGCCCGTGCTGCGCTCCGGCGCCCAGCCCGGCGACGTCGTGGCCGTCACCGGCTGGCTGGGGTGGTCGGCCGCCGGATTCGCGGTCCTCTCGCGCGGCTTCCGCTCCCCGCGGGCCTTCGTCGAGGCGCACCGGCGCCCCGAGCCGCCCTACCACGCGGGCCCCGCGGCCGCCGGGCTCGGCGCCACCGCCATGACCGACGTCAGCGACGGCCTGATCGCCGACCTCGGGCACATCGCCGAGGCCAGCAAGGTACGGATCGACCTGCGCTCGGGAGCCGTCGACATCCCGACCCAGATGCACGACATCGGCCAGGCGGTCGGCGTGGACCCGCTGCAGTGGGTGCTCACCGGGGGAGAGGACCACGCCATCGTGGCCACCTTCCCGCCCGACGTGAAGCTCCCGGCCCGCTGGAAGGTCATCGGCGAGGTGCTCAACCGCTCCGCGCTGCCCCAGGTCACCGTGGACGGCGCGCCGTGGACCAGCACCGGCGGCTGGGACCACTTCGGGGCCGACCCGGCCGCCGAGGACGGCGCGCTGTGAGCACCGCCCCGCCGCTGTGCCTGACCGTCGCCGGATCCGACTCCGGCGGCGGCGCCGGCATCCAGGCCGACCTCAAGACCATGCTGGCGCTCGGCGTGCACGGCATGAGCGTGGTGACCGCGGTGACCGCCCAGAACTCGCTCGGGGTACGGGGTGCCTGGGAGCTGCCCGCCGAGGCCGTCACGGCCCAGTACCGGGCCGTCGTGGACGACATCGGCGTACGGGCCGTGAAGACCGGGATGCTCTCCTCCGCCGTCCTCGTGGAGACGGTGGCCGCCCTGCTGGCCGACACCCCCGCCCCGGCGGTCGTGGACCCCGTCGGGGTCTCCAAGCACGGGGACGCGCTGCTCGCCGCCTCGGCGCTGGACGCCGTGCGCAAGGAGCTGCTCCCGCGGGCCGCCGTGGCCACGCCCAACCTCGACGAGGTGGCGCAGCTCACGGGCGTGCTGGTGGAGAGCGAGGACGACATGCGCCGGGCCGCCGACGCGATCCTCGGGTACGGGCCGCGGTGGGCGCTGATCAAGGGCGGGCACCTGGCGGCGCACGGGGACCGGGCCGTCGACCTGCTGACGGACGGCACCGAGGAGCGGTGGCTGCGGGCCCCCCGCCACGACAACCGGCACACCCACGGCACGGGCTGTACCCTCGCCAGCGCCATCGCGGCGGGCCTGGCCAAGGGTCTGGCGGTCCCCGAGGCGGTCACGGCCGCCAAGGAGTACGTCACGGGCGCCATTGCCGCCGGTTTCCCCCTCGGCGGCGGCATCGGCCCGGTGGATCACGCCTGGCAGTGGCGCTGAGTCCGTCCGGACAAGGCAAAAGGCCGGTTCACCAGAGGTGAACCGGCCTTCTTGGCAACCGGAAGGGCTGCGCTACGACGGGAGGCGTCAGCGCGAGACCTTGCCGGCCTTGATGCACGAGGTGCAGGCGTTGAGGCGCTTCGGCGTCCCATTGACCACGGCACGGACGCGCTGGATGTTCGGGTTCCAGCGACGCGAGGTGCGGCGGTGCGAGTGGGAGATGTTGTTGCCGAAGCTCGGCCCCTTGGCGCAAACGTCGCAGTTGGCAGCCACAGGTCACTCCAAAGACTTCAGATGCAATTACAGTGAACCCGGCGCACCGGAATCAGAGGTCTGAAGTGGTTTGCCGGGGGAATGGCCCGACTCTCATCGGGCAACCGGAGCAGCATACAACGACTGCGTCCGTCCAAGAAAACTACCATGACCGCCGCCGCCCCCGCCCCGGAGTCCGGACGCCCGGGCAGTCCTTGGTTACCCTGCGGTGAACCCTGGCCCGCACAAGGAGGAACGCCCGGTGCCGCACGAGCCGCAGCCGCAGCGCCCTGACGAGCTCGACGCCGAAGCGGTGCGCACCTGGAGCTCGCTGGCCCTGGCCGCACTGGGCCGGGCCCGCGAGGACATCGACGCGATCAACGTCTATCCGGTGGCCGACGCGGACACCGGCACCAACCTCTACCTCACCGCCGAATCGGCCGACAGCGCCCTCGGCGAGGCCTTCGGGAAGCCCGCCGCCGATGCCCCGGGCGTGACCGACGCCACGCCGCACACCTCCCTGGCCCGGGCCGTGCGCGCCTACGCGTACGGGGCGCTCGTCGGGGCCCGGGGGAACTCCGGGACCATCCTGGCGCAGCTGCTGCGCGGGGTGGCCGACGTACTCGGCGAGGATCCCGGGGAGCGCGGCCCCGGCCGGCTGCTGGCCCAGGCGCTGACCCGGGCCGCGGAAGAGGCGTACGGGGCCGTCGCGCACCCCGTCGAGGGCACCATGCTCACCGTCGCCGCGGCGGCCGCACGCGCCGCCGAGGAGGCCGGCCGTACGGCCGGCACCGCCGTCGACGTCGCCCGCGCCGCCTACGACGGGGCCCGCGCCGCCCTGGCCGAGACCCCGGGGCAGCTGGCCGCGCTGGGCCGGGCCGGGGTGGTCGACGCCGGGGGCTGCGGACTGGTCGCCGTGCTCGGAGCCCTGTGGCAGGCGCTCTCCGGGCAGGAGCCGGCCCCCGAGCCGGTACGCGGCCGGGCCGTGCCCGTACCGCAGGCCCCGGAGCCCTGCGCGCAGGAGGACGACGGGCCGGCGTACGAGGTGGTCTACCTGCTCGAGGCTTCCGAGGCGGCGGTCGGGGAGCTGCGCGCACGGCTCGACGGGCTCGGCGACTCCCTCGTCGTGGTCGGCGGCGAGGGGCTGTGGAACGTCCACGTCCACGTCGACGACCCGGGCGCGGCGGTGGAGGCCGGGGTCGTCGCGGGCCGGCCCTACCGGATACGCATCACGCACTTCGGCGACGAGCGGCGCCGGGCCAGGGGCGAGCGCGCCCAGCGGGCCGTGGTCGCCGTCGTCCCCGGCGAGGGCCTGGCGGGGCTGTGCGCGGAGGCGGGCGCGACCACGGTGCTCGTGCGCCCCGGGGAGGCCCCGGCCGTCGCCGACCTGGTCGAGGCCATCCGCCGGGCGCACGCCCGCGAGGTGGTCCTGCTGCCGGGCGGCGCCGAGCTGCGGGCGACCGCCACCGCGGCGGCCGAGCGGGCCCGCGCCGACGGCGTGCGCGTGGCGGTGGTCCCCACCCGCTCGGCGGTCCAGGGCCTGGCCGCGCTCGCCGTGCACGATCCGGAGGGCAGCTTCGACGAGGACGTGGTCGCCATGACCGCGGCGGCCGGCGCCACCCGGTACGGGGAACTGGCCGTCGCCGAACGGCAGTCGTTCACCTCGGCCGGGATCTGCCAGGCCGGCGACGTGCTCGGCCTCATCGACGGCGACGTCGCCGTCATCGGATCGAGCCTGACCGAGACCGCCGAGGCCGTCCTGGAGCGGATGCTGGGCTCCGGCGGCGAACTGGTCACCCTGGTGCTGGGGCCGGAGGTGCCGGACACCCTCGCCGAGCACCTGGAAGCCTGCGTCCAGCACGGGCACCTGGCCGTGGACACGGTCACCTACCGCGGCGGACGGTACTCGGCGCCCCTGCTCATCGGGGTGGAATAGCCGGGTTGTCGGCGGCATGGTGTGCAATGGAACACGTGCCCGCGCTCGACGAAGACCTCAAGAAGACGCTCGGTCCCGCCACCGCCAAGGTGCTGGCCGAGCAGCTCGGCCTGCACACGGCCCTGGACCTGCTCCACCACTACCCGCGGCGGTACGCCGAGCGCGGTGAGCTGACCTCGCTGGCCGAGCTCGCCGACCAGATCGACGAGCACGTGACCGTCGTCGCGCAGGTCGCCGACGCCCGGATCCTGACCTTCAACGGGGGCCGCGGCAAACGCCTCGAGGTGACCATCACCGACGGCAACGGCCGGCTCCAGCTGGTCTTCTTCGGAGCGGGCGTGCACAAGCCGCACAAGGACCTGCTGCCCGGCACCCGCGCGATGTTCGCGGGGAAGGTCTCGAAGTTCAACCACAAGCTCCAGCTGGCCCACCCCGCCTACGAGCCCCTCGGCACGGACGCCTCCGACCGGGACGCGGCCACCGCCTTCGCCAACCAGCTCATCCCGATCTACCCGGCCTGCGCCAAGCTGGAGTCCTGGAAGATCGCCAAGTGCGTGGACGCGGTACTGCCCGGCGCCCGGGAGGCCGTGGACCCGCTGCCGCCCGCGCTGCGCGAGGGCCGCGGGCTGGTCCCCCTCACCGAGGCCCTGCTGAAGATCCACCGGCCGGCCACCAAGGCCGACATCGACGACGCCCGCCAGCGCCTGAAGTGGGACGAGGCCTTCGTCCTTCAGGTCGCCCTGGCCCGCCGCCGCCACGCCGACTCCCAGCTCCCGGCCGTGCCCCGCCGCCCCGTCCCCGGCGGCCTGCTCGACTCGTTCGACGCCAAGCTCCCCTTCACCCTCACCGAAGGCCAGCGGGGCGTCTCGAAGGAGATCTTCGACGACCTGGCCGCCGAACACCCCATGCACCGCCTCCTCCAGGGCGAGGTCGGCTCGGGGAAGACGATGGTGGCGCTGCGGGCCATGCTCGCCGTCGTGGACTGCGGGGGCCAGGCCGCGATGCTCGCCCCCACCGAGGTGCTCGCCCAGCAGCACCACCGCTCCATCACCGAGATGATGGGCGACCTGGCCGAGGGAGGCATGCTCGGCGGATCCGACCAGGGCACCAAGGTGGTGCTGCTCACCGGGTCCATGGGGATGCCCGCCCGCCGCCAGGCCCTGCTCGACCTGGTCACCGGCGAGGCCGGGATCGTGATCGGCACGCACGCGCTGATCGAGGACAAGGTGCAGTTCCACGACCTGGGCCTGGTGGTCGTCGACGAACAGCACCGCTTCGGCGTGGAGCAGCGCGACGCGCTCCGCTCCAAGGGGAAGCAGCCCCCGCACCTGCTGGTGATGACGGCGACCCCGATCCCGCGCACCGTCGCCATGACCGTCTTCGGCGACCTGGAGACCTCCGTCCTCGACCAGCTGCCCGCCGGGCGCTCGCCGATCGCCACCCACGTGGTGCCCGCCAAGGACAAGCCGCACTTCCTCAGCCGCGCCTGGGAGCGGGTCCGCGAGGAGGTGGAGAAGGGGCACCAGGCGTATGTGGTGTGCCCCCGGATCGGTGACGAGGAGGAGCCGAAGAAGAAGGCCTCCGCGGCCTCCGCGCAGGACGACGCCGACAAGCGGCCGCCGCTCGCCGTCCTGGACATCGCCGAGCAGCTCACCCGCGGTCCGCTGGCCGGGCTGAGCGTCGAGGTGCTGCACGGGCGGATGGACCCGGCCGACAAGGACGACGTGATGCGACGCTTCGCCGCGGGCGAGGTCAAGGTGCTGGTCGCCACCACCGTCATCGAGGTCGGGGTCAACGTGCCCAACTCCACCGTCATGGTGATCATGGATGCGGACCGGTTCGGCGTCTCCCAGCTCCACCAGCTGCGCGGCCGCGTCGGCCGCGGCTCCGCGCCCGGCCTGTGCCTGCTGGTCAGCGAGATGCACGAGGCGAGCCCCGCCCGGGCCCGGCTGGCCGCCGTCGCAGCCACCCTCGACGGCTTCGAGCTCTCCCGCATCGACCTGGAACAGCGGCGCGAGGGCGACGTGCTGGGCCAGGCCCAGTCCGGTGTGCGCTCCAGCCTGCGGATGCTGGCCGTGATCGAGGACGAGGAGGTCATCGCCCAGGCCCGGGAGGAGGCCACCCGCGTGGTCGCGCAGGACCCCGAGCTGGAGCGGCTGCCGGGGCTGCGCACCGCGCTGGACGCCTTGCTGGACACCGAGCGGGAGCAGTACCTGGAGAAGGGCTGACAATAGGGGGGCCCGCTCTTCCCGCAGACCGAAGGACCTCATCGATGACCCGCGTGATCGCCGGCACCGCCGGCGGGCGACGGCTGGCCGTGCCCCCGGGCACCGGTACCCGGCCGACCTCCGACCGGATGCGCGAAGGCCTCTTCTCCACGTGGGAGTCGCTGCACGGCGTCGCAGCGGCCCGGGTGCTCGACCTCTACGCCGGCTCCGGCGCCGTGGGCCTCGAGGCCCTGTCCCGCGGCGCGGACCACGCCCTGCTGGTCGAGACCGACCCCAAGGCCGCCAAGTCCATCCGGGACAACATCAAGGCGGTGGGCCTGCCCGGCGCCGAATTCCGGTCGGGCAAGGCCGAGCAGGTCATCGCGGCACGGGCGGGCGGGGAACCGTACGACATCGTCTTCCTGGACCCCCCCTACGCGGTCGGCCACGACGATCTTCGCGAGATCCTGCTCACACTCCGGTCCAATGGCTGGCTCGCGGACGATGCGCTCGTCACCGTGGAACGCAGCACCAGGAGCGGTGCCTTCCCGTGGCCCGAGGGCTTCGAGCCGCTCCGGTCCCGGAAGTACGGCGAGGGCACCCTTTGGTACGGTCGCGCCGCCTTCACCAGCGAAGACTCATGAACGAGGGAGTTCAGTTGCGCCGCGCCGTCTGTCCGGGATCCTTCGATCCCATCCACAACGGACACCTCGACATCATCGGACGCGCCTCCCGGCTGTACGACGTGGTCTACGTCGCCGTGGGGATCAACGAGTCGAAGCAGGGCCTGTTCACCGTCGAGGAGCGGATGGAGCTGATCCGCGAGGCCACGGCCGACTACGGGAACGTCCAGGTCGAGTCCTTCCACGGGCTGCTGGTCGACTTCTGCAAGCAGCGGGACATCCCGGCCATCGTCAAGGGCCTGCGCGCGGTCAGCGACTTCGACTACGAGCTCCAGATGGCCCAGATGAACCTGGGTCTGTCGGGCGTCGAGACGCTGTTCGTCCCGACCATCCCCACCTACAGCTTCCTGTCGTCCTCCCTGGTCAAGGAGGTCGCGGCGTGGGGCGGCGACGTCGCCCACCTGCTTCCGGCGCACGTGCACGCGGCGCTGCTGGAGCGCCTGCGCAACCGCTGAGGACCTGAGGGACCGTCAGTCAGTGTCGGGGGGCCGCCCGCTGGCCTTACAGTCGTGGCGTCCGACTCGGGAACCGCCCGAGGCCGAGAGAGTGCGAGCCCCCATGGACGTGCAGAAGAAGCTCGACGAGATCGTCGCGGCCGTCGGCGGCGCCCGGTCCATGCCCATGTCGGCCTCCTGCGTGATCAACCGGGCCGAGCTCCTCGCCCAGCTCGAAGAGGTCCGCCAGGCGCTCCCCGGCTCGCTCGCACAGGCGCAGGAGCTCATCGGCGGCCGGGAGCAGATGGTCGAGGAAGCGCGCCGGGAGGCGGAGCGGATCATCGAGTCCGCCCACAGCCAGCGCGGCTCGCTGATCTCCGACACCGAGATCGCACGGCGCTCCCGGGCCGAGGCGGACCGGATCCTGGAGGAGGCCCGCCGGGAGGCCGAGGAGATCCGGGCCGAGGCCGATGACTACGTCGACAGCAAGCTCGCCAACTTCGAGGTCGTCCTCACCAAGACCATCGGCTCCGTGGACCGCGGCCGGGAGAAGCTGCTGGGCCGGGGTCCGGGTCTGGACGAGCACGGGTACCCGGACGAGGAGGCGCCCGAGCGCAGCCATGATCCGCAGACGCAGCGCCAGCAGGCGGACGCGTACGTGGACACCAAGCTGGCGACCTTCGAGGCGGTCCTCTCCAAGACCCTGGAGGCCGTCGGCCGCGGCCGGCAGAAGCTGCTGGGCCGGGTGCCCACCGACGAGCTCGGCGCGCACGTGGCCGCCCAGGACGCGGCGGGCCTGCAGCAGTCCCGCTCGGCGAGCGACGCCGACTTCCTCGCCGGCCTGGCCGAGCCCCAGCCGGTGCACGCGCCGATCCCGGCGCAGCCCGAGCCCGTGTACGACAGCTACGGCTACCAGCAACAGCCCCAGCAGCAGGACGGCTACGCCTACCCGGCCCCCCAGGACCCCTATGCCGGCTACCAGCAGCAGCCCGACCCGTACGCGGGCTACCAGCAGCAGCCGGACCCGTACGCCGGGGCGAGCACCGGCTCCACCGGAGCGGCTTACGCCGCGCACTACGACGCGGAGCCCCAGGCGCAGCAGCCGTCGCTCGACGAGACCAGTTTCTTCGACACGAGCATGATCAACCTGGATCAGCTGCGCCAGTACGAGCAGGGGCGCTAGCCCAGGATTGGGCGCAGAGCGCACTGCCGGGTATCCTGGCTGTTCGGTCGCGCGTATGCACCGCGATCCATGCTGCCCGTGTGCGGGCGGAACCTCGATCTTCAGCGATCTGTGAAAGCAGGAACGGCCCTGAACACCCGCCTCGACCACCGCAACCCCCTCGTGTTCGACACGCACGAGCTGGGTCGGCGTCCTGGTGCCATGCAGCGGCTGTCCCGTGAGATCGCGGCCCCGGCGGACCTCGGTCTCGCCGGAGTCATCGGAGTGCCGGAAGGCGCCCCGCTGAAGCTCAACCTCCGCCTGGAGTCGGTCATGGAAGGGGTGCTTGTCACAGGCACCGTCCGTGCATCGGCGACCGGGGAGTGCGTAAGGTGTCTGGAGTCCGTCGAGCGCGAGCTCAAGGCGGATTTCCAGGAGATGTTCTCGTACCCTGACGCCGACGACCGGGGCCGCTCCAAGGCGGAGCCGGCCGACGACGCCGAGGACGACGAGGACACGCTCTTCCTCGAGGACGGCTTGTTCGACCTCGAACCCGTGCTGCGTGACGCGGTGGTGCTCGCACTGCCGATGCAGCCGGTGTGCCGGGAGGACTGTCTCGGACTGTGCCCCGATTGCGGGCTCAGCCTGAACGACGACCCGGACCACCACCATGACGCCGTCGACATCCGTTGGGCGGCACTGCAAGGACTCGTCGTGACCGATCAGGACGACGAGAAGGACAACATGAGCGGCACTGCGTCTGACGGAGTTCAGAGCGCCGCCGAGAAGCAGGAGAAGTAGCCGTGGCTGTTCCGAAGCGGAAGATGTCGCGCAGCAACACGCGCCACCGCCGGTCGCAGTGGAAGGCTGCGGTCCCCACCCTGGTTTCGTGCGAGCGTTGCCAGGAGCCGAAGCTCCAGCACATTGCGTGCCCGAGCTGCGGCACCTACAACAAGCGCCAGGTCCTCGAGGTCTGAGCGGCTGGTGAGAGGCGCAATGTCTGAGCTGTCCAACGCTGAGAAGCAGGCAGACAGTAGCAACGCGGCCTCGTCCCACAAGCTTCTGGAAGGGCGGCTCGGGTATCGACTCGAGTCCGCCCTTCTGGTGCGTGCACTGACCCACCGCTCGTACGCGTACGAGAACGGCGGTCTGCCCACCAACGAGCGGCTGGAGTTCCTCGGGGACTCCGTGCTGGGCCTGGTGGTCACGGACACGCTGTACACGACCCACCCGGATCTCCCCGAAGGCCAGCTGGCCAAGCTTCGGGCCGCGGTGGTCAACTCGCGTGCACTGGCGGAGGTCGGGCGTGGCCTCGAACTCGGCTCCTTCATCCGGCTCGGCCGGGGCGAAGAGGGCACGGGCGGCCGGGACAAGGCCTCCATCCTCGCCGACACCCTCGAAGCGGTGATCGGCGCGGTCTACCTGGACCAGGGCCTCGACGCGGCCTCGGAGCTGGTTCACCGGCTCTTCGACCCGCTCATCGAGAAGTCCTCGAACCTCGGAGCCGGCCTGGACTGGAAGACCAGTCTCCAGGAGCTCACGGCGGCCGAAGGTCTTGGCGTACCGGAATACCTGGTCACCGAGACCGGCCCGGACCACGAGAAGACCTTCACTGCTGCTGCCCGCGTCGGTGGTGTCTCGTACGGCACCGGCACCGGCCGCAGCAAGAAGGAAGCGGAACAGCAGGCGGCGGAGTCCGCCTGGCGCGGTATCCGTACCGCGGCGGACGAGCGGATCGCGGCTGCCGCCGCGGCCGGTGCGGACGCCGAAGCCGGTGCTGCGGCCGAGGAGGGCGGGGCGCCGACGCCCGCCGACCCGACGCCCAGCGCCTGACCCTTCCTTCAGGGCTTCCCCGCCCCGCCCCCTGCCCCGGCAGGAGGCGGGGCGGTCCCGTTTCCGGGGCCCGGTGAGGGGGCCGGTAGGCTCGGCGGCAGAGCGCCACAACCGCATCGCCACCGGAGGAGAGACCGTGCCCGAGCTGCCCGAGGTCGAGGTCGTGCGACGGGGCCTCGCGCGCTGGGTGGCCGGGCGGACCGTCGAGGCCGTCGAGGTCCTGCACCCGCGCGCGGTACGGCGCCACGCGGCCGGCGGGGCCGACTTCGCGGCCCGCCTGCGCGGGGAGACCATCGGGGTGCCGCAGCGGCGCGGGAAGTACCTGTGGCTGCCGCTGGAAGGGCGGGAGCTGTCCGTCCTGGGGCATCTGGGGATGAGCGGGCAGCTGCTCGTGCAGCCCGAGGACGCCCCCGACGAGAAGCACCTGCGGATCCGGGTGCGGTTCACGGATTCCGGCAGCGGCTCCGCCGCGGGCGCCCCCGGAACGGAACTGCGCTTCGTGGACCAGCGGACCTTCGGCGGGCTCTCCCTGCACGAGGTCGCGGGCGGCAGCACCGACGGGCTGCCCGACGTCATCGCGCACATCGCGCGCGACCCCCTGGACCCGTTGTTCGACGAGGACGCCTACCACGTGGCGCTGCGCGGCCGGCGGACCACCATCAAGCGGGCGCTGCTGGACCAGTCCCTGATCAGCGGGGTCGGCAACATCTACGCGGACGAGGCGCTGTGGCGCGCCAAGCTGCACTACGAGCGCCCCACGGCCACCCTCGCGCGCCCCCGGAGCGCGGAACTCCTCGGCCACGTCCGGGACGTCATGAACGCGGCCCTCGCGGTCGGCGGCACCAGCTTCGACAGCCTGTACGTCAACGTGAACGGCGAATCGGGCTACTTCGACCGGTCGCTCGACGCCTACGGGCGCGAGGACGAGCCCTGCCGGCGCTGCGGGACCCCGATGCGGCGCCGGCCGTGGATGAACCGGTCGAGCTACTTCTGCCCGCGCTGTCAGCGGGCTCCGCGCGTGTCGTCGTAGGTCTGCCGGGCCGTCAGCACCTGCGGCATGCTCGCCTCCAGGAAGTGGATGAGGGAGAGCAGGCGGTCGGCCACCTCGACGCCGAGGGCGGTCAGCTCGTAGTCGACGCGCGGCGGGTTCGTGGGCTGCGCCTCGCGGTTGACGATGCCGTCGCGCTCCAGCGCGTGCAGCGTCTGGGAGAGCATCTTCTCGCTCACGCCGTCCACGCGGCGGCGCAGCTCGTTGAAGCGGCAGGGGCCCTCGCGCAGCGCGCCCACGGTGAGGCTGCCCCAGCGGCCGGTGACGTGCTCCAGGGTTTCCCGGGACGGGCACGCGCGCGCAAACGCATCGAACGGGAGTTCGGGTGCTGCTGTTTCGGTGCCGACGGAGGGTGTGTCCATGGAGAGAGCGTACCTCCGTGCAGCGCTAACCAGGGGGTTGCGCTTTCTGAAAGTTAGTGCTTTTCTTCTTCTCGTCGCAGCCTTTCCCCCGTTACGGCGTCCGCCGCGGAGACGGGGATTCCCCGAGGAGAGATCGTCTTGTCCGGTACCACGCACACCCCCGTCGTCTCGATCGCCTACCACTCCGGCTACGGCCACACCGCCGTCGTCGCCGAGGCGGTCCGCACCGGCGCCGCCGAGGCGGGCGCCACGGTCCACCTCGTCAAGGTCGACGAGATCGACGACGCGCAGTGGGCGCTGCTCGACGCCTCCGACGCGATCGTCTTCGGCTCCCCCACCTACATGGGCACCGCTTCCGGCGCCTTCCACGCCTTCGCCGAGGCCAGCTCCAAGCGCTGGTTCGGCGACGCCTGGCAGGACAAGGTGGCGGCCGGCTTCACCAACTCGGCCTCCAAGAGCGGCGACAAGCTGCACACCCTGCAGTTCTTCCAGATCCTGGCCGCGCAGCACGGCATGAGCTGGGTCAACCTGGGCCTGAAGCCGGGCTGGAACTCCAGCACCGCCTCGGAGAACGACCTCAACCGGCTCGGCTTCTTCTCCGGCGCCGCCGCCCAGACCAACTCCGACGAGGGTGCGGACGCGGTGCACAAGGCCGACATCGCGACCGCCGAGCACCTGGGCCGGCGCGTCGCCGAGCACACCCGCGTCGTCGTTGCGGGCCGCGCGGCGCTGGCCGCGCTCTGAGTCCGAGGGGCGTGAGGGCCTAGAAGCCGAAGTCCTGGGTCCACCAGGGGCCGCCGGCGGCGAAGTGGGCGCCGACGCCCAGGGTGCGGAACTCGCAGTTGAGGATGTTGGCCTTGTGGCCCGGGCTGTTCATCCAGGCCTTCATCACGGCCTCGGCGTCGCCCTGGCCACGGGCTATGTTCTCGCCGCCGAGGCCGGAGATGCCGGCCTCGGTGGCGCGGTCCCACGGGCTGTTGCCGTCCGGGTCGGTGTGGCTGAAGAACCCGCGGGCGGCCATGTCCTGGCTGAACGCGCCCGCGAGCGCGGCGAGCGGCGGGTTCGCCCTGACCGGGCCGCACCCGGCCTGCGCACGCTCCTGGTTCACCAGGGCCACCACGGCGGACTCCTCGGCGGAGTGGCCGTCGAGGGGCGGCCGGGTCGTCGGCGCCTGGGTCGACGGCTCCGGGGGCACCGGCACGGGCTTGGCCGGGGCCTTCGTGGACGGCGCGGCCGACGGCGAGGCGCTCGACGGGGCCGGCGCCGGTGCCGAGGTCGTGGCGGGGGCCGAGGGCGACGGGGAGGCCGACGCGGACGGGCTCGGCGAGGCGGAGGGGCTCGGTGAGGCGGACGGGGAAGGGGAGGCCGACGGTTCGGCGGAGGGGGCGGCCGTGGGGGCGCGGCCGGACAGGTTGGCGAGGCCCCCCTGCTGGGCCACGGAGCTGTCGTCGGGGCTCGGCGAGGCCTTCGCGACGGTCTGCGCCTGGTCGGCGGAGCCCGAACCGGAGACCCCCACATAGGGGAAGGAGCCGCCGACCGGGACCATGCCGGTGGTGACGGCCGCCGTACCGAGGGCCACGGCCACCGAGACGCCCAGCAGGCCGGTGCGCAGGGCGGGGCCGCGCTTGCCGCCGCGGCGCGGTGCGGCGTGGAGTCCGTGGCGTCCCATCGGCGTCGTGCCTTCCTTACCGGGTCAAGATCGTCCAATACACCCAAACGGGTGAGTTCATTGGTGCGCGACTGTACGCCATGGGGCCAGGGGGGCGATGTGCCCGGAAAGTCTTTGCCCGGTTAGCGTTCACGCATGAATGAAGATGTCCGCCTGATCGCCTGGGTGCGCGGCCGTGTGCAGGGAGTGGGCTTCCGCTGGTTCACCAGGGAGAACGCCCTGGAGATCGGCAGGGTCGTCGGCTTCGCGCTCAATCTCGACGACGGGCGAGTGCAGGTGGTGGCGGAAGGTCAACGTGAGAATTGCCACCGGCTGCTCGACTGGCTGCGCTCGGCCGACACGCCCGGCGAGGTGGTCGGGGTGACGGAGATCTGGGGCACACCGCGCGGCGGCTACGAGGGCTTCGCGATCCGCTGAGTTCCCGGCTGATCATGTACTGATCACACTCCGAACCCGCGCGCACACGGTCGGATCTGCGCATTCTCCGCCGACACGTTGCCGAGCGGGACGATCCGTGGAAGGCTCGGAGATGAGGATGATCTCCACGCCCCTTGCGGGGCCCGGGCTGCCCGCCGATACGGGGCGTGATCGTGTTGACCGTCAAACTTTTTGGTGAGACGCTGGAAGCCCCGCGCACCTGAGCTGTTTGGCAGTGTTGGCAGTAGTAAGCGCAGTGACTGACAGTCGCTGCCGGACACCGCGGGTGCGATTCCCTCACGACCCACACCGCTTCGGTCGGTCACTCAGTGTGGAGGACCATCCATCATGGCAAAGGCGCTTCTCGGTTACGTCGGCGGTTCCGACCCGCGACTCCTCGCCGAGATGCGACGGCTTCAGCAGCGCGTCCAGGACCTCGAGTCCGAGCTCGTACGGATTCAGTCCGAAAACGACGCACTCAACGCGGCCGCCGCTCAGCACGACGGAGACTCGCTGCTCGACAGCATCGAGATCGACGTACCCCAGGCGGAGCCTGCGCTCACCTGATCCGCGCTCACATCGTCGCTCGACTCCGGCCCCGGCATGATCTGCAAGGGCACCGCATGATCTGCAAGGGACGCTCCGGCGTCCCTTCTTTCTTGGCATGTGCCGGGCCCCGGCCCCCGGACGCCCCGGCACGGGGCCGGCCGGGGTACCCGCAACGGCTGTGACGTCGGTCGCGCCCTGCACCTTCATGGGTGAAACCGCACGCGAAAGGTAGAGTCCGGCGGCGTGCACCTCAAGTCCCTGACCCTGCGCGGCTTCAAATCCTTTGCTTCCGCGACCACCCTGCGCTTCGAGCCCGGCATTACCTGTGTCGTCGGTCCGAACGGCTCCGGCAAGTCCAACGTCGTGGACGCGCTGTCCTGGGTCATGGGCGAACAAGGGGCCAAATCCCTGCGCGGCGGCAAGATGGAAGACGTCATCTTCGCCGGCACCACCGGACGCCCGCCGCTCGGCCGCGCCGAGGTCTCGCTGACGATCGACAACTCCGACGGCGCGCTGCCCATCGACTACGCCGAAGTCACCATCACCCGCATCATGTTCCGGGGCGGCAGCAGCGAGTACCAGATCAACGGGGACACCTGCCGCCTGCTCGACATCCAGGAGCTGCTCTCCGACTCGGGCATCGGCCGCGAGATGCACGTCATCGTCGGCCAGGGCCAGCTGGACTCCGTCCTGCACGCCGATCCCATGGGCCGCCGCGCCTTCATCGAGGAGGCGGCCGGCGTCCTGAAGCACCGCAAGCGCAAGGAGAAGGCGCTGCGGAAGCTGGACGCGATGCAGGCCAACCTCGCCCGCGTGCAGGATCTCAACGACGAGCTGCGGCGCCAGCTCAAGCCGCTGGGCCGGCAGGCCGCGGTCGCCCGGCGGGCGGCCGTCATCCAGGCGGACCTGCGCGACGCGCGGCTGCGGCTGCTCGCCGACGACCTGGTCACCCTGCGGCGCGCGCTCGACGCGGAGATCGCGGACGAGGCGGCGCTGAAGGAACGCAAGGAGGCCGCCGAGGCGCGGCTCGCGCAGGCGCTGCGGCGCGAGGCGGAGCTGGAGGAGGCCGTACGGGAGCTCGCGCCGCGGCTCCAGCGGGCACAGCAGACCTGGTACGAGCTCTCGCAGCTCGCCGAGCGGGTCCGCGGCACCGCCTCGCTCGCGGACGCGCGGGTCAAGAGCGCGACGGCTCCGGTGGAGGAGGAGCGGCGGGGGCGCGATCCCGAGGACATGGAGAAGGAGGCCGCGCGGATCCGCGAGCAGGAGGCGGAACTGGCGGCGGCCCTGGAGGCGGCCTCCCACGCGCTGGAGGACACGGCGGCGCACCGGGCGGAGCTGGAGCGCGAGCTGGCCGAGGAGGAGCGGCGGCTGCGGGACGCGGCGCGGGCCCTCGCGGACTGGCGCGAGGCGCTGGCACGGCTGACGGGCCGGCTCGGCGCCGCCCGCTCCCGGGCGGGTGCCGCGCAGGCCGAGATCGACCGGCTCGTCGCGGCGCGCGACGAGGCCGAGGCCCGGGCGGTGGCCGCGCAGGAGGAGTACGAGGCCCTGGCGGAGGAGGTCGGCGGCCTCGACGACGCCCCGGGGGAGGACGAGTACGAGGCCGCCCGGGCCGGGCTGGCCGGGGCGGACTCCGACCTGGCGGCGGCCCGCGAGGCGGTGACGGCGGCCGAGCGCTCCCGGGCGGCGGTGTCGGCGCGGCGGGACGCGCTGGCGCTGGGGCTGCGGCGCAAGGACGGCACCGGGGCGCTGCTCGCGGCGCGGGAGAGGCTGGCGGGGCTGCTGGGGCCGGCGGCGGAGCGGGTCTCGGTGACCCCGGGGTACGAGGTCGCGGTGGCCGCTGCGCTGGGCTCGGCGGCGGATGCGCTGGCCGTGTCGTCGCCGGCCTCCGCGGCGGCGGCGATCCGCCACCTCCGCGAGGCCGACGCGGGCCGCGCCACCCTCCTGATCGCCCCGGCACCCCCGGGCCTCCCGGCCCGCGCCCCGGGCGGGGCCGCGGTCCCGGCTCGGGCGCCCCGGGAACCGGGGGAGCCCGCCGTTTCGGGTCGGGATGCGCGGGCCGCTGCCGTTCCTGCTCAGGGGGCGGCGGAGCCCGCCGTTCCCGGTCAGGGGCCGGGGGAGCCCGCCGTTTCGGGTCGGGGTCCCGTGGAGGCGGCCGTTCCTGGGCACGGTCCGGGGGAGCACGCCGTACCCGGTCAGGGTCCGGGGGAGCCGGCTGTTTCGGGTCGGGGTCCGGTGGAGGCGGCCGTTCCTGGGCAAGGTCCGGGGGAGCCGGCCGTTCCCGGTCAGGGGCCGGCCGAGGCCGCTTGTTCGGGTCAGGGCCGGTCCCCGGCCGGCTTGCCCGCCGCGGGGGCCGTGGTCGCGAGGGAACAGGGTGGGTCCGCCCCGGGTGGGCTGTCGGGGCAGGGCCCGGAGGGCGTGGCCGGGGCTGCGGACGCCGCCGGTCACGGCCGGACTTCGGGTGCGGCCGGGGGAGCCGTCCCCCACCCCGCCCCGGCGGGGGACCGGGCTCTGCCCTCACTCGCCCCGCAGGCCGCCGCGAGCCTGGTCGGCGGGGACGCCGAGGTGCGCCGGGCCCTGGCGTGGGTGCTGCGCGACCACGTCGTGGTCGGGACGCTCGACGAGGCCGAGGCCCTCGTCGCGCAGCGGCCCGACGCGGTGGCGGTGACCGTCGAGGGCGACGTCCTCGGGGCGCACCTCGCGCACGGCGGCTCCGCCGGGGCGCCCAGCCTGATCGAGGTGCAGGCGGCCGTGGACGAGGCGACGGGAGAGCTGGCCCGGCTGGACGGCGAATGCCGGGAGCTGACCGCGGCCCAGGCGGCCGCCCAGGCCCGACGGCAGGACGCGGCGGCCCTGGTCGAGGAGCTCGCCGAGCGCCGCCGGGCCGGGGAACGCGCTCGCGCCGGGGTCGCGCAGCAGCTCGGCCGCCTCGCGGGGCAGGCGAAGGGGGCCGCGGGCGAGGCCGAGCGCAGTGCCACCGCCGCGGCCAAGGCCCAGGACGCGCTGGAGCAGGCGCTGCTGGATGTGGAGGAGTGCGCCGAGCAGCTGGCGACGGCCGAGGAGTTGCCCGCGGAGGAGGAGCCCGACACCTCCCGGCGGGACCGGCTCGCCGCCGACGGGGCCAACGCCCGGCAGACCGAGATGGAGGCCCGGCTGCAGCTCAGGACCCATGAGGAGCGGGTCAAGGGGCTGGCCGGCAGGGCGGATTCGCTGGACCGGGCGGCCCGCGCCGAACGGGAGGCCCGCACCCGCGCCGAGCGCCGCCGGGCCCGGCTGCGCCACGAGGCGGAGGTCGCCCGGGCGGTCGCCGACGGGGCCCGCCAACTGCTCGCGCACGTGGAAGTCTCGCTCGGCCGGGCCGACGAGGAACGCAGCGGGGCCGAGTACGCCAAGGGCCTGCGCGAGCGGGAACTGGCCGAGGCCCGCAACGCCGGCCGGGACCTGAAGGGCGAACTGGACAAGCTCACCGACTCGGTGCACCGCGGGGAGGTGCTCGGCGCGGAGAAGCGGCTGCGCATCGAAGCGGTGGAGGCCAAGGCGCTGGAGGAGTTCGGCATGGAGGCCGCCGGCCTCGTCGCCGAGTACGGGCCCGACCAGCCCGTCCCGCCCTCGCCGCCCGCCGAGGGCGAGGCGCTGCCCGAGGACCCGGAGCACCCCCGGAACCTGCCCGGCCCCTTCGTCCGCGCCCAGCAGGAGAAGCGGCTCAAGGCGGCCGAACGCGCCTACCAGCAGCTCGGCAAGGTCAACCCGCTCGCGCTGGAGGAGTTCGCGGCGCTGGAGGAGCGCCACCAGTTCCTCAGCGAGCAACTGGAGGACCTGCGCAAGACCCGCGCCGACCTCCTCCAGGTGGTGAAGGAGGTCGACGAGCGCGTCGAGCAGGTGTTCACCGAGGCGTACCGGGACACGGCCCGGGAGTTCGAGGGGGTCTTCTCGCGGCTGTTCCCCGGCGGTGAGGGCCGCCTGGTCCTCACCGACCCCGACAACATGCTGACCACCGGCGTCGACGTCGAGGCCCGCCCGCCGGGCAAGAAGGTCAAGCGGCTGTCGCTGCTCTCGGGCGGCGAGCGTTCGCTGACCGCCGTGGCCCTGCTGGTGTCCATCTTCAAGGCGAGGCCCAGCCCGTTCTACGTGATGGACGAGGTCGAGGCCGCGCTCGACGACACCAACCTGCAGCGGCTGATCCGGATCATGGAGGAACTCCAGGAGAGCTCGCAGCTGATCGTCATCACGCACCAGAAGCGGACGATGGAGGTCGCCGACGCCCTCTATGGCGTCTCCATGCAGGGCGACGGGGTCTCCAAGGTGATCAGTCAACGACTGCGCTGACCCTGTTCACTTCATGAAATGAACACTCGAACGCGCCGCGAGCCGCCATCCATGCAGGCTTGATGCATTTTTCACGCGCTCTTGACTTCAGAAAGTGAAGTCATAAGCTCTCTCCTGCCGTGTTCGACGTTCAGGTGGTGGTGAGCAGCATGCTGTGCGCCACTGGAGGAATACGCGCAGAGAAACACACCCCCACACCGCCCGCCGTCGGCGCCGGGCCCAGGAGCGCACCTTGACCAGCACAGCGAACGCACCCGCGTCAGGCAGTGGCCGGGCGGCGCAGCCCGACCACCTCGGGCACGTCATCTTCATCACCGCGGCCGCGGCCATGGGCGGCTTCCTCTTCGGCTACGACAGCTCCGTCATCAACGGCGCCGTCGTCGCGATCCGCGACCGGTTCGACGTGGGCTCCGAAGCCCTCGCCCAGGTGATCGCCGCCGCACTGATCGGCTGCGCCATCGGCGCCGCCACCGCGGGCCGCATCGCCGACCGGATAGGCCGCATCCGCTGCATGCAGATCGCCGCCGCCCTGTTCACGGTCAGCGCCGTCGGCTCGGCCCTCCCGTTCGCCCTGTGGGACCTGGCCATGTGGCGCGTGATCGGCGGCTTCGGCATCGGCATGGCCTCCGTCATCGGCCCGGCCTACATCGCCGAGGTGTCCCCGGCCGCCTACCGCGGCCGCCTGGCCTCCTTCCAGCAGGCCGCCATCGTCATCGGCATCGCCATCTCCCAGCTCGTCAACTGGGGCATCCTGAACCTCGCCGACGGGGACCAGCGCGGCAAGCTCGCCGGCCTCGAGGCCTGGCAGTGGATGCTCGGCGTGATGGTCGTCCCGGCCGTCCTCTACGGGCTGATGTCCTTCGTGATCCCGGAGTCCCCGCGGTTCCTGATCTCCGTCGGCCGCACCGAGCAGGCCAAGCAGGTGCTGCGCGAGGTCGAGGGTTCGGCCGTCGACCTCGAGGCGCGCGTCGCCGAGATCGACCTGGCCATGCGCTCCGAGCACAAGTCCACCTTCCGGGACCTGCTCGGCGGCCGCTTCGGCCTGCTGCCCATCGTCTGGATCGGCATCGGCCTGTCCGTCTTCCAGCAGCTCGTCGGCATCAACGTGATCTTCTACTACAGCTCCTCGCTGTGGCAGTCCGTCGGCATCGACCCGACCAGCTCGTTCCTGTACTCCTTCACCACGTCGATCATCAACATCGTCGGCACGGTGATCGCGATGATCTTCGTCGACCGGATCGGCCGCAAGCCGCTCGCCCTCATCGGATCGGCGGGCATGGCCGTCTCCCTCGGCTTCGCCGCGTGGGCGTTCTCGTACAAGGAGGGCACGGGCGACGCCATCCACATGCCCGACACCCAGGGCACGATCGCACTGATCGCCGCGCACTCCTTCGTGCTCTTCTTCGCCCTGTCCTGGGGCGTGGTGGTCTGGGTGCTGCTCGGTGAGATGTTCCCCAACCGCATCCGCGCCGCGGCCCTCGGTGTCGCCGCCGCGGCCCAGTGGGTCGCCAACTGGGTCATCACCGTCTCGTTCCCGACCCTCTCGGACTGGAACCTGTCCGGCGCGTACGTGATCTACACGGCCTTCGCCGTGCTCTCGATCCCCTTCATCCTCAAGTGGGTGCCGGAGACCAAGGGCAAGGCGCTGGAGGAGATGGGGTAACCACCCCCGCCAACACCCCTTCTCCTCGATGCTGCCCCGGCTCAGTCCTTGAGCCGGGGCAGCACCTGTTCGCACAGCAGGTGCAGGCTGCGCCAGCCCTCGTCCAGCGGCATCCCGCCGCACAGCGGGTGCAGCACCAGGTTCCCCGCCTCGCCCGCGCCCCGGGCGTACGCCACGGCCTCGTCCGGGGTGAGGACCCGGTACACGCCCTCCGCGCGCAGCTCGGCCACCGAGCGGGCGGCGGAGCGCACGGCGCTGCGGATGTCCTTGGACTGCCAGGACGCGTACATACCCGCCTCGTGCAGGAACCGCTCGCCGTGCTCGTGCCAGACCCGGTCGGGGTCCTCCGCGATGTGCAGCAGCGGGGTCTCGGCCGCGGGCATCATGCAGAAGCCCTCGGTGCCGTACTCGGCGAGCCGCTCCCGGTAGTACGCCTCCAGCTCCGGCAGGTGCGCGCTCGGGAAGAACGGCAGGCCCAGCCGGGCCGCGCGCCGGGCCGCCGCCTGCGAACTGCCGCCGACCAGGAGCATCGGGTGCGGCCGGGTGAACGGCCGCGGGGTGACCCGTACGGTGCGGCCCCGGAACGCGAACGGTTCGCCGGTCCACGCCTTCAGCAGGGTCTCCAGCAACTCGTCCTGCAGCCGGCCGCGCCGCCCCCACTCCACGCCGTGCTGCTCGTACTCCGCGGGCCGGTAGCCGATGCCGGCCACGGTGACCAGCCGCCCGCCGCTGAGCAGGTCCAGTACGGCGATGTCCTCCGCGACCTTCAGCGGGTCGTAGAGCGGGCCGATGATCGCCGAGACGGTGACCGCGATCCGGCGGGTGGCGCCGAAGACCGCGCCCGCGAAGGCGAAGGGGGAGGGCAGCCAGTTGTTGTCGGTGCCGTGGTGCTCCTCGGTCTGGATGGTGTCGATGCCCCGGTCGTCCGCGTACCTCGCCATCTCCAGCGCCGCCTTGTAGCGGGCGGAGAGCGACTCGGGGGTGCCGTCGGGGTCGACGAGATTGAACCGGGCCACGGTGATGGGCATGGAGGAGTCCCCCTTCGCCGGATGTGGGTGGGCGGGCGAAGGGGGACGTTAGCTGACGTGGCGTCAGTTGGACAGGGATCCGGCGGGCTCGCGCTCCTCGGCCGCAGCGGGGGCCCGCGGGGCCGGCGTGCGCGGCAGTACGGCGTACAGCACGCCCGAGGTCGGGATGCCGGCCGCCCGGCCCAGGCCGAAGGCGTCGTGAATATGCTGCTAAAACCATACATAGCGGCTTACCGCCTGGTCGGAACCTCCAAGGTCCGGGTTTCGCGGCGGCTGTGGCCGATACTGGGTGGGTTATGGACATCCTCATCCTTGCTGTAGTCATCGCCCTGGTCGCGGTCGGCGCGATCAGCGGGCTCGTGGTCAGCAGCCGCAAGAAGAAGCAGCTGCCGCCCACGGCGCCGTCGAGCACGCCGACCATCACTGCCCCGCCCGCCGAACCCCAGGTCGGGGAGGACGCCGCACCGACGGTCGAAGAGCCTCGCCGCACCATCGAGGAGGTCGACCTCCCCGACGCGGAGGCGGCCCTCGCGACGCCGGCCGCCGTCGAGGACCCGGTCGTGGAGGCTCCCCCCGCGCCCGCGATCGAGGTGCCCGAGCCCACCGCCGGCCGCCTGGTCCGGCTGCGCGCCCGCCTCGCCCGGTCGCAGAACTCCCTCGGCAAGGGGCTGCTCACGCTGCTCTCCCGGGAGCACCTCGACGAGGACACCTGGGAGGAGATCGAGGAGACCCTCCTCGTCGCCGACGTCGGTGTCATCCCGACCCAGGAGCTGGTCGACCGGCTCCGCGAGCGGGTCAAGGTGCTCGGCACCCGCACCCCGGCCGACCTGCGCGCCCTGCTCAAGGAGGAGCTGCTTACCCTGGTCGGCACCGACTTCGACCGCGCCGTGAAGACGGAGAGCGGCGAGGACACCCCCGGCGTGATCATGGTCGTCGGTGTCAACGGCACCGGAAAGACCACCACCACCGGCAAGCTGGCGCGCGTGCTCGTCGCCGACGGCCGCAGCGTGGTGCTCGGCGCGGCCGACACCTTCCGCGCCGCCGCCGCGGACCAGCTCCAGACCTGGGGCGAGCGCGTGGGCGCCCGTACGGTGCGCGGCCCCGAGGGCGGCGACCCGGCGTCGATCGCCTACGACGCCGTCAAGGAGGGCATCGCCGAGGGCGCCGACGTGGTGCTCATCGACACCGCGGGCCGCCTGCACACCAAGACCGGCCTGATGGACGAGCTCGGCAAGGTCAAGCGCGTCGTGGAGAAGCACGGCCCGCTGGACGAGATCCTGCTGGTCCTGGACGCCACCACCGGCCAGAACGGCCTGGCCCAGGCCCGCGTCTTCGCCGAGGTCGTGGACATCACCGGCATCGTGCTGACCAAGCTCGACGGCACCGCCAAGGGCGGCATCGTCGTCGCCGTCCAGCGCGAGCTCGGCGTCCCGGTCAAGCTCGTCGGACTCGGCGAGGGCCCGGACGACCTGGCGCCCTTCGAGCCGGAGGCGTTCGTGGACGCCCTGATCGGCGACTGAGAGCCGTATCCCCCGCAGGCGGCCGCTCGCCCACCGGGCCGCCGAGCGACTCCCCCACGACCTCAGCGGCCTCCACCGGA